>CANQCX010000148.1 GCA_947591115.1 uncultured Lachnospiraceae bacterium
ATCGCGCGTTCTTCCCCTACCAGCTTATTTAATAAAGAAGATTTTCCCGCATTCGGTTTTCCCAGAATGACCGTCTGGATTCCCTCTTTTAACATTCGTCCATTATCTGCAGAATCCAAAAGCTTTTTTATCCTAATCTGCGTTTCTTCTATAATAAAGGAAAGCTTTTCGCCAAAACCATCCAAAGAAATATGCTCCGGATCATCCAGCGCAGATTCAATAAAAGCAATTTCATGCAGAATTTTTTCCCTGATCTGTTTTATTTCAAGAGAAGCAGAACCCTTTAACTGATGCAGAGAGGATTGTAATGCAAACTCATTCTTCGATTGGATCAGATCAATGACGGATTCCGCCTGTGCAAGATCGATTCTTCCATTCAAAAATGCCCGTTTTGTAAACTCGCCTGGCTCTGCAGGCTGCGCACCGTATCGAAGGACTGTTTCCATAATCCTTTTCATCACGTAAACTCCGCCATGACAATCAATCTCAACAGTGTCCTCTCTGGTGTAGGAATTCGGAGCGCGCATAATAAGAACCATGACTTCATCTATCATTTCTTCTCCGTCACAGATATATCCATAATGAATCGTATGGCTTTTTTCGCTGCTTAGCTTTTTTCCGGATGGCGAACGATAAATGCGGTCTATAATTTCAAAGGCTTCTTCGCCGCTCATCCTTATAATCCCTATTCCGGAGGGACTCATTGCAGATGCGATCGCGGCAATGGTATTTGATTTCATATGATTTTCTCCCTCTTATATGGTATAACAAATGGGTATCCATCGGATACCCATTCAATGTCTATTTTCTATCTGCTTTTTAAAGTAACGACTACATGACGATACGGCTCGTCTCCCTCGCTGTGCGTTGTCACATATCTGTCATTCTGGAGGGCAGAATGAATAATTCTTCTCTCAAAAGGATTCATCGGCTCCAAAGATACCGGACGCTTGGTTCGTTTTACCTTATAGGCAATGTTTTTTGCCAGATTTTCCAATGTTTCCTTTCTTCTCTTGCGGTAATCCTCCGTATCTACCTTTACTTTATAATAGCTGTCGGAATGCTTATTTACCACAAGGCTTGTCAGATACTGCAAAGAATCTAATGTTTGTCCTCTCTTACCGATTAAAAGACCCATGTCATCGCCTTTTAATTCTACATCGATCATTTTATGCTCTTCATCTAACTGAACAAGAATTTCAACCTTCATGTTCATTGCTTCAAATACCTGAGACAGAAAATTTTCAACATAATCTTTTGTGGAAAACTTTCTTTTTACGTGGATAACTGCATTTTTACTTCCGATTCCTAAAAATCCGGAACTTCCTTTTTCGATCACTTCATATTCTAACTGATCGCTTGTAATTCCAAGCTGAATGGATGCCTCTGTCAACGCTTCATCGACTGTTTTTGCAGAAATTTCAATGTATTCCATATTTCTTCCCCCTTTACTTCCGAGAATTTCTTTCATTAAACTCTTTAACCATATTTGCCTTTGCAGCCATACTGCCCTTCTTTGCATTTGATTTCTTTTCAAGGGCCTGCTCTAATTCCTTCTCATTCTCAACAAATGTTTTGCCGATATTTGATCTGCTTTCAATGGAGCGCGTTTTAACCTTTGCCGCTTCACGAATCTGATTTTCCGAGATTCCCATCTTCTCCCTTTTTTTCTTTGCCTTCTCTTGATTCTTTTGAATCAGATCATCCAGATCCAGATTTTCAATGTGCTTATTGATAAAGAACTGCTGAATCGCCCGACAAACCGCACCTGCAATCCAGTAAATACCAAGACCGACCGGAACCGTAAAGCAGATTACAAATGAGATCAACGGCATCATGAGGTTCATCGTCTTCATCTGCTGCGCCATCTGGTCATTATTGTTGGTCGGCTGCGGCATCATCTTGATATTAAGGATCTGTGTCGCATATGAAAGAACCGGTATCAACAAAGCAAGAAAAACCAGCAGATAATTCTGGAGCTTGAAGTTCGAAGTAATAATGCTCCAAGGCGTATCGGAAATATTCAACAACATAAAATTATTGATGTTATTGATATGATCAAACGTATTGGAAATTGAATCCGTCAAATTCGGAAAATAATCTGACAATTTTTCCCAGCCGGAAGACGGCAGCTTGTATAATACATCAATAATATAATTTTTCAAGGTATCGCCTGAAGTGGAAAAATCAGCTCTGACGGAATTTAAGCTAAAATCTTCTACGACTTTTTCCATCGTATCCTTAAATCCGGATACCTTCGTAATTCCGTTTACCAATCCGGTAAACTCGGACTTTACGCTCTCTACATATGCAGGTACATTGTAAAAAACACGATAGAGCGCTAACAAGATCGGCATCTGAATCAATAACTGTACGCAGGTTCCTGCAGGCGAAACCCCGTATTTCTGATAAACCAGCTGAACCTCCTGATTCATCGCCGCTACGGATGCCTGATCCTTCTTATTCTTATATTTGTTTTGAATCTCCTGTATTTCCGGCTGCATCTTCTGCGATAGCTTCGAATACTTCTGCTGTTTGATCGTCAACGGAAGCAGGCACAAATAAATAAGAATTGTAAGTAAAATAATACTTAAACCAATATTCTCTATCCCAAACAGATTATACATTAAAATATATATTCCGTTCATGATCCAACCTAAGAACTTGGCAATCGGCCCTAAAATAGCGCCTGAATAAGCTGTCAATACAATACTTGACATAAAAACCTCCATTATGGAACCGGATCAAATCCTCCTTTTGAAAAAGGATTACACCTCAATATCCTCCATGCAGCCAACGCTCCTCCTTTGACTGCCCCGTATTTCTCTATCGCTTCCAGTCCGTAAGCGGAGCAGGAAGGATAGTACGGACACTTCGTTGTTTTCATGGGAGATATATACTTTCTATAAAATTTTATGATTGCAATTAAAATTTTCTTCAAAATGATTCCATCTTCTTAAATAAATGTTTAGTTTCCAATAATTTCATGAAGACCTCCAAGATGTAAAAGGGCATTTTCAATTTCCCGATAAGAAGCCTGCCTTGCATTTACTCTTGCGATGACTACAATGTCCAAACCACTATGGAACACGTCTTCCTGTAGCCGATAACTCTCTCTGATCAATCGAGTTATGTGATGTCTTATAACACTGTTTCCAACTTTTTTACTTACGGATATTCCAATCCTGTTTCGATCTTTTCCATTTTTCCAGACATACATCACAAGAAGCCTGTCAGCGCGCGAGCTTCCTTTTTGATATACATTCTGGAAATCCCTGTTTTTCTTTAATGAATCTGAAAATTTCATTTAAAATCCTTTTCAATACAGAAAACCTGCCACTACGCAAGGTACGCCTCCGGTGCGGCAGTCCTTCTGCATATATGGTATAAAGAAGAAAGACCACAAAAAATGTGGCCTAAGCTGATAATTTCTTTCTACCTTTTAATCTTCTCGCAGCCAATACTTTTCTTCCGCCTGCCGTTTTCATTCTTTTACGAAAACCATGTACCTTAGATCGCTGTCTTTTTTTTGGTTGGAATGTCATCTTCATATCGTATCCACCTCCTTTACGTTAAAAAACATCAGTACAATTATATCAAAAAAAACTGTCAAGTCAAGAAAAATATTTATCATTTTATAAAAAGTTATCCTCATTCTGTGGATAACTTGTGGAAAATCCGTACAAATAATATGGATAAAATGTTAAAAATGACCTCTTTTGCAGAAAAACAAGGGTACATAACTTTTATTGCTTATAAACAACCTTTAAACATTGATTAAAACAAAAAAATAGTGTACTATAGTAGTTGTAGGATTATGGGAAACTATCCTATTTTATTTATTAGATATGGAGAAATACATGGAGAAAGTAATTGAGAAGTGGGATGAGATCTTAAATGCCGTAAAAAAAGAGCACGAAGTCAACGACGTCTCTTTCAACGCATGGCTGCGCCCTCTTGAAATTTATGCAATTGAAGGGAACAAGCTCTATATTCTAGTACCGCATGAACAGATGGCGCTTAACTATATTTCAAAGAAGTATCATCTTCCATTAACGGTAGCAATTGCAGAGATTACCGGAATCGAATACGACATTGAATTTATCCTTCCGGAACAGACGCGTACCTTAAACATCAAAAGTTCTACCAAAAAAGTACCTTCTGCAAAGAAAGCGGATCATTCCAACTTAAATCCAAACTACACCTTCGACACCTTCGTCGTAGGAAACAACAACCGGTTTGCACAGTCTGCATCCCTTGCGGTCGCCGAATCTCCGGGAGAAGCATATAATCCTCTCTATATTTATGGGGGACCGGGACTTGGCAAAACCCACCTGATGCATTCCATCGGTCACTTTATACTGGATAAAGATCCGGATTCTAAGGTTATTTATGTTACATCGGAAGAATTTACAAATGAAGTCATCGAGTCCATTCGTAACGGAAACGCTTCTTCCATGACGAAATTCCGAGACAAATACCGTACTGTTGATGTCCTGATGATCGACGATATTCAATTCATCATCGGAAAAGAAAGTACACAGGAGGAATTTTTCCACACCTTCAACGCTCTTCAGGCACAAGGGAAACAGATCATCCTGACATCGGATAAGCCGCCGAAGGAAATGGAAACCTTAGAAGAACGGATCCGTTCACGTTTTGAATGGGGACTAATGGCAGACATCGGAGTTCCGGATTATGAGACAAGGATGGCGATTCTTCGTAAAAAGGCAGAATCGGACAACTTTATTATCAGCGACGAGGTTCTCAACTACATTGCGAATAATATCAAATCCAATATTCGTGAGCTGGAGGGAGCCTTAAATAAGCTGTTAGCCTACTATCATCTGGAAAAAACCGATATAACCATGGATATCGCGGTCAAAGAGCTGCAGAATATCATCACACCGGATAAACCAAAGGAAATTACCGCACAACTGATCATTGAAGTGGTCTCGGAGCATTT
>CANQCX010000149.1 GCA_947591115.1 uncultured Lachnospiraceae bacterium
TCATGTCCTGCCGGAAGTTTCAGTTGATTGATCTTTATCATGATTTTTTATCCCTAATCTCTGCGCGGCGCTCTTTCCTGCCAGAAAGCCGGACGACCATGCCCACTGCAGATTGTACCCGCCGCAGATTCCGTCCACGTCCAGAAGCTCGCCGGAAAAGAAAAGTCCCGACAGATATCTGGATTCCAGTGTTTTTATATCAATTTCCTCCGTCCGGATCCCTCCTGCGCAGATCTGGGCGAATTCATAATCCCTCGCTTTGGTAAGATCCAGCGTAAAATCCGTAAGAACAGCGGCAAGCCGCTCCAGCTCCTCCTCCGAAAGTTTCCGCATCTGCGTTTTATGGGAAATTTCCGCCTTTTTTAAGATCGCGGGAATCAGCTTTGCGGCAAGCAGGCCGTTTAACCCCTGCTCCGCCGTCTCTTCCGCCAGCTTTTCTTTTCGAAAGAGCAGTTCTTTTTGAAGCTCGTCTTTTTCCATTCCCGCAAGGAAATGCAAAGAAGCCTGTACCTGCCTGTTTTGCTTTAACGCGGCTGACGCAAGGCGGCTGATCTGAAATACCGGAATTCCGGAAATCCCGTAATCGGTAAACTGCAGTTCTCCGCAATGCGCCTCTTTCGGCTCTCCATCTATGTACAGCGTAATCCTTCCCTCGGCTCTTACGCCGGAAACCGCCTTAAAATCCGTCCCTTCACAATAAAAACCGCACAACGCCGGAACGATCGGGGTAAAATGATGGCCTAATTCTTTGATTCCGTCAAAAAAGGAACCGTTGCTTCCCAGCTTCGGCGCGGCAAGCAGTCCGACCGCAAGCAGAACCGTATCGGAGACATAGGAATCCTCCGCCGTATAAACACGAAAACCGGAGGGAAGGGGAACGATTTTCGTAACCTGCGCTTTCGTATGTACGGCAACGTCCCTCCGCGCCAATTCCGCCTCCAAAGCCGAAACGACCGAAGCCGCCTGCTCGCTGTTCGGATAATAATATCCGTTCTTCTGTTTCGGCAGAATTCCGATCTTATGAAAAAAATTTAAGGTATCTTCTAAGGAAAAGCAATCCAGCGCATTTTGGATCAGGGCGTCCTCCCCATGAAAATGCGTAAGCTCCATATCGGCATTGGTAAAATTGCATCGTCCGTTGCCGGTCGCAAGCAGTTTTTTCCCAAGCTGCTCTTTTTGCTCCAGCAAAAGAACATGCGCTCCGCATCCGGCAGCGGTAATGGCGGCCATCATACCGGAGGCGCCTCCCCCGACCACGATCAGATTCCAGTGTTTGATGTGTTTTTTACTCATAAGCGCACCTTTTCCTATGCAAAATCGTGTTTAAAACCGGTATTATTTTATCATAACGTAGGAAAACATGCAAACAAGAATCCGATATCCGCTGTCCTTAACTGGAATAACTCTCCAGAAATGCAAACAGCTCCTCCTCCGTCTGAAACCGGATCCCCGTTTCTAATTTTTCCTTTAATTCTTCCGGAAGCGTTTCCGCCGAAATGCCGGTGTCCAGATAGCGCGTCTGATTGTCGGATTCAAAGACCGTCAGCCTGCCGTCTTCTTCAAAAATAATATAGCGGTACGGTTCTTCCGTTTTGCTGCTGTAAACCGCTTCTTCGGTTCCGATTTCGGACTCCGCCTTCGTCTGTTGTCCGGTTTCTGGAACCGGAACGCCCTGTTTTTTGAAAACGCCGGCAAAAACCGCTGCAAGGATTACCGGAACCGCAATAAAAATACAGATACCTGCCGTTTTCCGTTTCATTTTTCATCACCCGTTCCCAGTATCTGCATTTTTTTGATTTTTATTCAATTTTCTGTCTATTTTAATAAATGTACTTTTTTTGCCAGCCGGATCAAAAGCTGTCCTTTCGGCATCCGTTTTAATTCCTCTTCGGTCAGTCCATGAAACAAAAGCATCAGCACGCCGTATACCAGAACCGCCAGAAGAATGGCGGCGATCAGGGCAAACGCATTGCTGCCGGTCAGCGCATACAGTCCCCGATAGAGGAAAAATGCCGCAGCGCCCATCAATCCGGAGCAGACCGCCGGAATACAGAAGGTTTTTACAAATTCCTGACGATATCCGCTGTATTTGGCGATCGCGCGCGCATTCAGCACGCACATCATCAGCGCGAAAAAGGCGTTGGCAATGACGACCGCATAAATATTCAGACGGAAGAACATCATCAGAAGGATCAACAGCACCACATGCGCCGCCAGCGCCGCTACTGCATTTTTTACCGGCACCTTCAGCCGGTTGATGCCCTGAAGCAAGCCGTTGGAAAGCGTTGACAGGGAATAAAACACGACTGCGCAGGAGCCGATATACATCAAAGACGAAGCCAGTCCCAACGAACTGATCGTGGACGGAAACAGCAGCGTAAAGATCGCGGGAGCCAAAACCGCCAGACCGACCGCGCTTGGAAACGCAATGATCATCACAAACCGCGTGGCGGCGTGTATCTGCTTTTGCACGCTTTCCATATCCTTTTTTCCGAAGGAAATGGTAAGCGTAGGAACGGACGAGGACGCGATCGCGGACGCAATGGAAATCGGCACGTTGATCATCAGTTTGTATTTTCCGGAAAAAACACCCCACCAGACGTCGATTTCTTCCTCCTTATATCCCTGAAGATGCGCGATATTCTTGAAAATTCCCTGATCGATGATTCCGCTGATGTTGTAAATGGTCGTACTCAAAAGCACCGGAATGGTCGTGATCACGAGAATGCGCATGGTGTAAAAGAAAGGATCCAGCTCGACATTGCGCTCGCGCTTCATCTGCCGGCGGAACACCTTCATATAGACAAAGAAAACAAAGCACACAAATAACAGAGCAGAAAGCGTTCCCATCGTGGAACCCAGCGTTCCGCCCGCCGCGCCGTACGCCGCCGCATAGTGCTCCCGATCGCCCAGCACCGCGCCGACGCGCGTTCCGTATTGGAACAGCACGTATGCCGCCCATACGCTGACAATGGCGTTGACGATCTGCTCCAGAATCTGAGAAACCGCGCTTGGAATCATCGTTCCCATGCCCTGAAAAAAGCCGCGCAATACGCCCAGTATCGCGACAAGGACAAGCGCGGGCGCCAGAATCCGAAGGGCAAATACGCTGTTCGGGGTTTTTAAGAGCGTTCCTGCAAAAAAATCCGCCCCAAAATATACGATCAGCGCAACCGTAAGACCGGAGCACAGGGCAAACAACAGCGAACACTTGAGAATCCGGTATGCCATCCGCCTCTTTCCTTTCGCCATCTGAGCCGATACCAGCTTGGAAACGACGATCGGAAGGCTGTAGGACGAGATGATGAGCATGAGATTAAAGATTTCGTACGCACACCCATAATAATTATTTCCTACGTCCCCAATGATATCCGTCAGCGGAATACGGTAAATCAGTCCGATGATTCTGCTTATGATGGAGGCCATTGCAAGGATCGAACCCTGAACCAGAAAATTCGTCCCTTTTTTCTTTGTTTTTTCCATACGATTTTATTACCTGCTGCTTTCAAATTCTTCCTTCGTGCCGTAGATATGATTTTCATCGGCATACGAAGACTGTATGATCCCAATCCATGTTTTCCCGCGGTTTAACGTGATTTCATTTCCGCTGAGGTCATAGTAGCGGGTAATCGCGCTGTCCGATTCCCGTTTCCATGTAATGTCAATACATTTCCCGTTGGTAATGTATTTTCCGCTGCCGCCGGAAAAGCAATCCAGATTTAACGTTCCGGCGGACTTGTCATAAAAAGAGCTTCTGCACTCTTGAAGAATAATATTCCTAACCGCGATCTGCGACTGGTCAATTGCATCCATCTGCGGATTCCCAAACTCATAACGGTAATAGAGCTGGTCGTCGGCATGATATTCAAACCAAGGCTTCGGATCCCGAAAATACAGGGAAACCACAGCGGCATCCACGCCGTTTGGCAGGGTAACCGCAGCGTCCTCCGGCGCGAATTGGAAATGTCCGCTATAAGAGGAGTCATGCTCCCTGCGGAAAGCATAGGAGGCGATCCCGCTGTCAATGCCATCGGAAGACGTATAAAGATTATGCGGCGCTTTTCTGCTTTTATCCCGATAGTAGGATTTTCCGCCCTGACCGGTAATTCCGTCAATATGGTCAATTCCGCTCGCATTTAAAAGCTCCGTCCCTTCGTTGCTTGCACCGGCATGCATATAAATGGCATCATATTCCTTTGCAAAATTTACATAATAAGGCCGGCAGCTTCTCACATTTCCGATGACGTCCATGCCGCTGTAATCCTGAAAAAGCGCCATCAGACGCGTAATACCGCCCTCTACCGGACATTCGTAAATAATTCCCGCCCGATTCAGTCCGTACTGCGGAAGCGTTACTTTGGTATTTTCCACCATCAGCGCGATCGGACGCTTGTTTGCCTGCTCCGCCAAAATCCATTCTCCGGTCAGGTAGCTTTCGGCTTCTCCCTCGTGGGTATCCGCTATTTCCGTTTCCACCGGCACCGCTTCCGTTTCCGCCTCCGTTACCGCTTCCGTTTCCGGCGCTTTTTCCTGCTTCTTCCGGCATCCCGACAGAAGTCCGATGACCATGACAAACAGCATTCCCGTTACGATTTTCCTTTTCATCTGGCTTCTCATGTTCTTCCTCCTCATCTCGTAATCTGAAGTTCTTCCAAAATCTGTTTTTGTTTTGCCTCCATGACCTGCGCCTCATCCGGCGTTATGTGGTCATAGCCAAACAAATGCAGCATACTATGTACGATCAAAAAAGCAAATTCCCGCTTTTCGCTGTGTCCGTACGCCTTCGCCTGCTCCTTTACCTTTTCTGCGGAAATGACAATGTCTCCCAGCATCGCCTCTCCCGTATCGGGATTAAAATCGGTGTCGCGCTCTTCCTCAAGAAAGGCAAAATCGCCGGCTTTTTCATAGGTCAGCAGGGGAAAGGACAGCACATCCGTTTCCCTGT
>CANQCX010000150.1 GCA_947591115.1 uncultured Lachnospiraceae bacterium
ATACTTCACTGCATCCGTCCCTCCTGTTCTTTTTGTACCAAACTTTGGGTTATCTGACATATCGTAACGCTAAATGGAAATTCTGTCAAGAGCAGAATTTTTCAAACGACAAAACAGAAAACGCCCAAACGCAAAAAGGGACGTCCGGCATCTCAAACCTGCCAAACGTCCCGTTCTTTCCTTCTTATGATCTTTTCGATTATTTTGTTTTTACCATTCTCGGAATCTTAATATCCAATGACGCGCTTTCTTTATACGGGCGGAACAAAAGATAGAGGAAGCCGATGATGACCGCAAATGCGGCTGCCGTACCAAGACCAAAGGCACCGGTCGTTACCAGCGTTCCGATCTGATAAATGCAGAGCGCAGTCAGATATGCCAGCAAACACTGATATCCGATGGCAAACCAGAACCATTTTGCGTTGTTCATCTCGCGCTTAATGGCGCCCATTGCCGCAAAACATGGCGCGCACAAAAGATTAAATGCCAGCAGTGCCATTGCTGCCACTGGAGTAATGCTTGCGGAAAGCGTTCCCCAGATTTCCGCACCGTCCTCCGCTACTTCGGCATATCCATACAGAATTCCAAACGTGCTTACCACGTTTTCTTTCGCTACCAGTCCGGTAAGGGTGGCAACGGCGGCTTTCCAGTTTCCGAAGCCAAGCGGCGCAAACAGCCACGCAACGGCATTTCCGATCCCCGCCAGAATACTGTGGTCGATCTCCATATCATCCAGCATCCGGAATTCGCCGTTTACCCATCCGAAATAGGTGGTAAACCATACAAAAATGGTCGATAACAAAATGATGGTGCCCGCTTTCTTGATAAATGACCATGCGCGCTCCCACATGCTGCGGAGCACGTTTCCAACGGTCGGCATGTGGTAGGCCGGAAGCTCCATGACAAACGGCGCCGGTTCTCCCGCAAACATTTTTGTTTTCTTTAAAATGATACCGGAGCAGATGATCGCCGCAATTCCTATAAAATAAGAAACCCATGATACCCACCATCCGGAATCGCCAAAAAACGCGCCCGCGATCAATGCAATGACCGGAAGCTTTGCCCCACATGGAATAAACGTCGTGGTCATGATCGTCATCTTGCGGTCTCTGTCATTTTCAATGGTACGGCTTGCCATGATTCCCGGAACGCCGCAGCCGCTGCCGATGAGCATCGGGATAAAGGATTTTCCGGAAAGTCCGAATTTACGGAAAATACGATCCATGATAAATGCAACTCTCGCCATATAGCCGCAGGATTCCAAAAATGCAAGGAAGAGGAAAAGCACCAGCATCTGCGGCACGAAACCAAGCACTGCGCCGACGCCTGCAATGATCCCGTCCAGAATCAGGCCCTGAAGCCAGTCTGCACAGCCAATGGCGTTCAGCGCATTTTCCACGATAACCGGAATTCCCGGTATTTCCAGTCCAAACAGGCTCCAGCCGTCTCCAAATACTCCGTCGTTTGCCCAGTCGGTCGCCCATGTGCCTACCGTCGTGACCGAAACATAATATACAATAAACATGACCGCCGCAAAAATCGGAAGTGCCAGCCAGCGGTTCGTCACAATACGGTCGATCCGGTCGGAAACGGTCAGTTTTTCTTTCCGTTTTTTCTTGACGCATTCTCCGATCATCGAGGTAATATAGGTATACCGCTCATTGGTAATGATGCTTTCCGCATCGTCGTCAAACCGCTGCTCCAGCGCCTGAATTTCCGCCGATACATCCAAAACCGTTTTCATCTGTCCGGCAATTTTGGAATCATTTTCCAGCAGCTTGATCGCAAAGAAACGCTTCTGGCTCTCCGGAACGGAATTTCCCAGCTTATCTTCTACTTTTTCGATGATCTCCTCTGTTTCGCGGGAAAATTTATGTACGCATCCGCTCTTTTGCTTCGACTGCGCGAGCGCAACTGCTTTTTCCGCCGCTTTCGTAATGCCGTTTCCTTTTAATGCGGAAATTTCGACTATTTCGCATCCCATCTTTTCTCCGAGCGCCTGAATGTTGATCTGATCGCCGCTTTTTTCTACCACGTCCATCATGTTGACCGCCATGACGACCGGAATCCCAAGCTCCATAATCTGCGTGGAAAGATAGAGATTTCTCTCGATATTGGTTCCATCCACAATATTAATGATCGCGTCCGGCTGTTCGGCAATCAGGTAGTTTCTTGCGACCACTTCCTCCAGCGTGTAGGGCGACAGCGAATAAATACCCGGCAGATCCATAATGATCACATCTTTGTGTCCCTTTAGCCTTCCTTCCTTTTTTTCCACCGTTACGCCCGGCCAGTTCCCGACAAATTGATTGGAGCCGGTCATTGCGTTAAACAATGTGGTTTTTCCACTGTTTGGATTTCCTGCAAGTGCAATTTTTAGTGACATTTTCATTCTCCTTATCTGGTTTGTCTATTCTTCCATTTGTTAGTGTTAGCTAACCTATGGGCAAAAAAAATCATTCCACCTCGATCATCTCGGCGTCCGCCTTCCGAAGAGACAACTCATATCCGCGGACAGTGACCTCTACCGGATCGCCAAGCGGCGCCGTTTTCCTGACGTAGATCTCTACGCCCTTCGTGATCCCCATATCCATGATCCTTCTCTTTACCGGCCCGTCGCCGCTCAGTTTTTTAACGGTAACGGTTTCGCCGATCTTCGTTTGTCGTAACGTTTTCATACTTGCTCCTTCTTTCCTAAACCATAATTTTATTTGCCATATCTTTTCCAATGGCAACGCGGGAGTCCTTCACATTCACAATCATGTTTCCTCCAATATCGGACACAACCGTAACTTCTCCTCCGACCACAAAACCCAGATTTTCCAGAAACCTTCTTGTTTCTTCCTTTCCGCCGATCTTTTTGATCGTGACGGCCTCTCCTGTATTTGACATCGTAAGCGGCATACTCCAACCTCCTTCTTTGTTTACCGGATATCGGCTTTTCGTTCGCAGGAGCGAAAGCCTAGTAGTTGTTCCGTACGCATGTTAGTATAGCCTAACGTCGATTAGTTGTCAATACATAATTGAGAAAAAATGCTAAGCTCAATTACATATTGATTTTTGCATCGGCTTTTTCCTGAAACCGCTTCTCTTGAATGATCACGCGCTCATGCGTTCCCTCGCCGATCAGTCCGCACGCATCGTACGCTTTTACCTCAAAGGTAAGCACGCGCCCCTGAACCTGAAGCAGCTTTGTTTCGCAGGTTACTTTCATGCCGACCGGAGTTGCAGCGGTATGCCGGATGTTTAAAGCCGTTCCTACCGTCGCGCAGCCCTCCTCCAGTTCGTCCGCCACGCTCTTCCACGCCGTCTGCTCCATCAGCGCGATCATGGCAGGCGTTGCAAAAACCTCCAGCGTTCCGCTGCCCGCATGCTTCGCCGTCATTTCCTCCGTTACCACAATTTCATGTTTTCCAGTCATTCCTTCTTTTAACATTGCATATACTCCTTACACAAGTTCCTTACACAAGCTGAATCTTTTTCCAACCGCCCTGACGATAACGGAAATACGCAACCAGAAGTCCGATTGTCCATCCGATCGGATTTGCCCACATAATGATCATTCCTGAGGTTGCATCCGCCAGCAGGTAGGTCAGCGATACGCGGACGATCAGATTGACCAGCGTAACCGACATAAACCATTTCATATCGCCGGCTCCGCGAAGCACCGCGCTGGTTACATTCATCGCTCCCATTACAAAATAAAACAGGGAGACTACGCTTAAATATTTCGCGCCGATTGCAATTGCCTGCGCGTCCGTTTCGGCATCCATAAACGCTCCGATAAATGCATCGCCGAAAAAGATGAGCAGAACGCCGATAAACAAACCGATGCCCATCGCCATCGCAAGACCGATATGGTACCCCTGTTTTACGCGCTCCGGCTTCTTTGCCCCCATGTTCTGCGCAACAAAGGTGGAAACGGCGTTTCCCGCATTGACCATCGGCACGATCGCAATTCCGTCGATTTTGACAGCCGCCGTATACCCCGCCAGAAATACGGAGCCGAAACGGTTGACGGCTCCCTGTATCAAAAGCATTCCGATGGAGACCATCGACTGCTGCAGGATCGTCGGAACCGCTACCCGCGTCATATTCAACAGCATATAGCGGTCATACCGCTTCCATCGCTTCGACGGAATACGGGAAAGCTTATAGACCAGTACGGTAAAAGACAATAATGCGGAAATCCCCTGCGAGATCAGCGTCGCCCATGCCGCTCCGGCGATGCCCCAGTGGAATTTTCCCACAAACAGCAGATCCAAGCCGATATTCAGCACCGAAGAAAACAGCAGGAAAAACAGCGGTTTTTTGGAATCGCCAAGCGCATTGAATACCGCAGAAAACGCATTGTACAAAAATAAAAAGAAAAATCCATAGAAATAAATATCCATATAGGTCTTGGCGCCGTCAAAAATATTCTGCGGCGTACCAAGCAGACGCAGGATCGATTGGCTTAAAATCCTGCCCAGAACACTTAAAAACACAGAAAAAACAACAATGGAGAGCAGCGCCGTAGAAATCGCCGTCTTCATTTCTTCTATCTTCTGTGCGCCAAACAATTGAGAGATCACGACCGAACATCCGATTCCGGTTCCGACCGCAACCATGACAAACAACGCAGTGATCGCAGTGGACGCGCCGACCGCAGCCAGCGCATCCGCTCCTACCATCTGCCCTACGATAATCGAATCCGCAAGATTATAAAACTGCTGAAACAGATTTCCAAGTATCATCGGTATCGCAAACATCAGCATACCGCGTACCGGACTCCCCTCTGTCATACTTCCGTTCCAATTTTTCTTTTCTCTGTTCTCCATTGTAACCCGTCACTTTCCTTCCAAACTTATTTACAAACGATGTTATCCTACCATTTTTTTCAAAAACTGTCCAGTCCGGAGGAAAAACGGCGCATCAGGCGGC
>CANQCX010000151.1 GCA_947591115.1 uncultured Lachnospiraceae bacterium
AATTATCAGAAAATTATATTCATTTTAAGTTCCGGCGGAAAACGGCTGCCGGATCGCTTCCCATGCTTCTTTGACATTGCGGACTCCGATCAGCCGGATTCCATCCATATGGGAAAGCGCCTCTTTACAAACCTGAGGAAGAATGCACTTTTGAAATCCCAGCTTTCTCGCTTCCTGAACCCGCTGTTCCGCCATGCTTACGCCGCGCACTTCCCCGCTGAGGCCGACCTCTCCGAAGCAGATGGTATTGTCTTCTATGATGCAGTCCGTTTTACTGGAAATGATTGCCAGTACGATTCCCAGATCAATCGCCGGTTCGTTCATACGGATGCCTCCGGCAATATTGACATAGGCGTCGCAATCCGAAAGCTGCATTCCCAGCCGTTTTTCCAAAACAGCCATCAAAAGGCTGACGCGGTTATAGTCGGTTCCGGTTGCCGTCCGCCTCGGATTATTGAAATAGCTGTGGCAGACCAGCGCCTGAATTTCCAGCAGGATCGGGCGGGTTCCTTCCATAGAACATGCAACGACGGAACCGGACGCCCCCGCCGGTTTGCCGCTCAGCATATATTCGGACGGATTTTCCACTTCCGAAAGTCCGGTTTCCTGCATCTCAAATACGCCGATTTCATTTGTGGAGCCGAAACGGTTTTTTACGCCGCGCAAAATCCGATAGGATTCATGGCGGTCGCCCTCAAAGTACAGCACCGTATCAACCATATGCTCTAATACGCGCGGGCCTGCGACAACGCCTTCTTTGGTAACATGACCGACGACAAAGACCGTAATCCCCATCCCTTTTGCAATCTGCAGAAAAACGCCGGTGGATTCCCTGACCTGCGATACGCTTCCCGGAGCAGACGCAATCTCTTCCTGATACATCGTCTGAATCGAGTCCACAACTACGATCTGCGGACGGCGTCTATCGATGACCTCTTTGATCTCATCCAGATTGGTTTCACACAGCAGCTTAAGTGAATCCGAAAATTCTCCGATCCGATCCGCACGCAGTTTGATCTGCTGCAGAGACTCTTCGCCCGAAATATACAAGATCGCGCATCCCTTTTGGGAAAGATTCCGGCATACTTGAAGAAGCAAGGTCGATTTTCCGATTCCCGGATCTCCGCCTACCAGAATCAGGGAGCCTTTTACGATCCCTCCTCCCAAAACGCGGTCCAGTTCCTTTATATCTGTAGAAAGCCGTTTCTCGTCGGAAAGGCAGATGGCAGATAACGGCTGCGGCTCCGACGGCGCCTCTCTCCTTTTTCCGGACGGGCGGACGGACTTTTTATCCATCTGTTCTTCTACAAACGTATTCCATTCTCTGCAGCCGGGGCACTGCCCCATCCATTTTGCCGATTCATATCCGCATGACTGGCAAAAATATACCGTTGTTTTTCCTTTTGCCATATTTCCTCCTGTAAAAGACAGGGATTTCCTATCAAATGCAGCAAGCCTTTCTGCATACTATGATGTGAAAAACGCCCGGACGTATGTGATTCGCCCGGAGCGTTGGTTTATTTCTTTTCGATTTTTATCGCTGCCGAATCGGTTTCCTCCAATTCGACGCTCAAACTCAGCTTCCCGCCAAGATTGGTCTTCATCACGCCCGCGGAGGCTCCGTCTATGGTAATCTCATATTCGGTCTCTTCCGCAAGCTCTAATGTGATCTGCGCATCCTTAGGACCTTCTACGACGAATTCCACCGTATCCTCCGTCTGCTTAAATCCGGTCACTGCCGTTCCCGGAACCGACTCATAGACAAATACCCCGTTGCGTTCCAGCTTGGTAATTTCCTTAAAGGTTTTTACCTTATAAATGTCGCCTTCAAATTCATAATTATCCAGCTTTGCCTTTGCCGATAATGTGTAATCGCCAAAGCTGATCGCACCGGCTGATTCTGTGCGGATCAATTCACTAATTGCAGCCATCTTCATCCTCCCGTATCGTTTCTAAAACCGATGCCGCAGCTCTTGTGCATGACACCGTTTCTGCTGTCTATTATAATATAAACACACGCCAAATGCCAGCCATTTTCACAAAAATTACGCTTTCTGAAAGGAGAGTTCTTTTTTCTTTGTTCCGACGATGATCCGGTCTCCCTTTTCCATTTCGCCGCGTATCATCGCCTCCGCCAGACGGTCTTCGATTTCGTCTTGTATTTTCCGTTTCAGCGGACGCGCACCGTATTTTCTGTCATACGCTTTTTCCACGATATAAGTCTTTGCACTGTCGCGGATGGTAAGCTCCATCTCAAGCTGCTCTTTGCAGCGTTTCTGCAGGTCCTTGCAGAGCAGCGATACGATCTGCTTCATATCCTCCTTTGTCAATGCGCGGAACACGATCGTTTCATCGATCCGGTTTAAAAATTCCGGCTTAAAAATCCGCTTCACTTCTTCCATGACGCTGTTTTTCATCATCTCGTGGTTGTGCTCTTCGTCCTCCGACGCGCCAAAGCCGAGTTTTTTCGGCTCGACGATCGACTGTGCGCCCGCATTGGACGTCATGATGATAATGGTATTTTTAAAATCCACCTTCCGTCCCTGCGAATCGGTAATATGCCCGTCATCCAAGACCTGAAGCAAAATATTAAATACATCCGGATGCGCTTTTTCGATTTCATCGAATAAAATGACGGAAAACGGATTCCGGCGCACCTTTTCGCTGAGCTGTCCGCCCTCCTCGTGTCCGACATATCCCGGAGGGGAGCCGATCATTTTGGAAACGCTGTGTTTTTCCATATATTCCGACATATCAACGCGGATCAGACTGTCCTCGTTTCCGAATACCGCTTCGGCAAGCGCTTTGGAAACCTCGGTCTTTCCCACTCCGGTCGGTCCGAGGAAAAGAAACGAACCGATCGGCCGTTTCGGATCTTTTAGTCCGACGCGTCCCCGCCTCACCGCTTTTGCAACGGCTTTTACCGCTTCCTCCTGCCCGATTACCCTGCGGTGTAAAATCGTTTCCAGCTTCTGCAGGCGAACGGCTTCGTTTTCCGTCAGGCGGTTGACCGGAATTTTCGTCCATCCTGCCACGACATCCGCGATTTCATTTTCCCCTACCTCCGGTAAACGGCTTGCCAAACTTCTGCGGTTCTTTTTCTGCTGTTTTTCATATTCTTTTTCCAACTGCTCTTTTTGGGACTTCCACTCCCTTGCGGATTCCAGATCATTCTCCCTCAGGGCGTCTTCCAACGCCTCCTCCGCCTGTGCAATCCGCTCCCTTAGCTGATGAACGGCATCCGCAGTATGCACCATGCCCAGACGCGTTTTGGCTGCCGCCTCATCCATCAGATCAATTGCCTTATCCGGAAGAAAACGATCGCTGACATAGCGCGCGGAAAGATTGACCGCCGCCTCCACGCCTTCATCGGTAATCACAACCTGATGATGCTTTTCATAAAGTCCCCGAAGTCCCTTTAAAATCTCTACGGTTTCTTCTTTGGAGGGTTCCTCCACCTGCACCGGCTGAAAACGGCGTTCCAGCGCCGCATCTTTTTCAACGTATTTGCGGTATTCTTCTATGGTGGTTGCTCCAATGACCTGAATTTCGCCGCGCGCCAGCGCCGGTTTTAAAATATTCGACGCATCCAGCGCGCCTTCCGCTCCTCCCGCGCCGATAATCGTGTGCAATTCGTCAATAAACAGCAGGACGTTTCCTGCGTCCGCCACTTCGCTGATTACTTTTTTGATCCGTTCTTCAAATTCCCCGCGGTATTTGGATTTTGCCACCAGTCCGGACATATCCAGCGATACCAAACGTTTATCCGCCACAAGCTCCGGTACCGTTCCGTCCACGATGCTTTCCGCCAGTCCTTCTACGATCGCGGTTTTTCCAACGCCCGGTTCTCCGATCAGGCATGGATTATTTTTTCCGCGCCGGCATAAAATCTGAATCACACGCTCGGTTTCCGTTTTTCTTCCAATGACAGGGTCCAGCAGTCCATCGCGCGCCATTGCCGTTAAATCGCGGGAATACTGATCCAGCGTCGGCGTCGCCGAATTGTCATTTCCGCCGTATCTGCTGCGCTGGATTTCTTCACGATATTTGACCGGATCCTCGCCCATTGCCGCAAGCACATCCACGTATAATTTCTGCATATTGCAGCCGATCGTATTCAAAAGCCGAGCGGCTGCGCAATCTCCCACCCGTATGATCGCAAGCAGCAAATGCTCCGTCCCGATCTCTTCACTGTGAAAACGTTCGGCTTCTTCCCTCGCGCCTTCCAGAACCGCCTGTGCGCGTGGGGTATAGCCGTCTCTTTCCATAACCGCGGTGCCCTCGCCCGTAGAGATCAGTTCCTCAATCATCTGGTAAAGTTTTTCATACTCGACGTTTTCCGACGTCAGCACCTCCGCCGCAACGCCTGTTCCTTCTTTTAAAAGCGCGGCAAGAAGATGCTCTGTCCCGACATAATGATAATGCATGCTTCTGGACAGGCGGTTTGCCAATTCCAAAACCTTTTTCGCTTTTCCTGTATATGCCTTCAAAATCAAATCCTCCGTACGGAATTCTTATATAAAATCATTAAAATCAATTACTTCGAAATCTTCCGGTTTCTTTATTTCGTCTGTTTCTTCTATTTCTTCTATTTCCTCTGCGTCCGGCAGTACCGTATCTTCCGGCTTTTCTAGTTTGTCTGTTTCCTCTGTTTCGTCCGTTTTCTTAGTTTCCTCTGCATCCGGCAATATCGTACTTTCCGGTTTTTCTATTTCGTCTGTTTCTTCTATTTTCTCTGCTTCCGGCGATATCGTACTTTCCGGTTTTTCTATTTCGTCTGTTTCTTCTATTTCTTCTGCTTCCTCTGCGTCCGACAGCAACATATCTTCCGGTTTTTCTTCTTCGTCCGCTTCCTCCGTAAACAGAGTATCTTCTTCCGGCGCC
>CANQCX010000152.1 GCA_947591115.1 uncultured Lachnospiraceae bacterium
GGCGGAGATCAACAAGAAAACCGTCATTGAATATAAGCCGGACTCCAATCAGGCGCAGGAATACCGCAATCTCGCGCAGGCGGTCATTGACAACACGAAGTTTGACATTCCTACGCCGATGACGCAGGAGCGGCTGGAAGAAATCCTTCTTGAGTTCGGTTTAATGGACTCGGCGGACGATTATCACATTTAAGATGGAGGTCAATGATCATGGCAAAGATTTATGGATCAATCACAGAGCTTGTCGGAAGGACACCGCTTCTGGAGATCAAAAATTATGAGAAAAAGCACGAGCTAAAGGCAAAAATTCTTGTAAAACTGGAATATTATAACCCGAATCAGAGTGTAAAGGACAGGATTGCTCTTGCGATGGTGGAGGACGCGGAAAAAAGAGGACTGTTAAAGCCGGGTTACACGATCGTGGAAACGACCAGTGGCAATACCGGAATCGGTCTTGCGGCGATCGCGGCGACAAAAGGCTATCCATTTCGCGTTTACATACAGGATCAGGTAAGCCGCGAGCGGTATCAGGTCATTAAGGCGTTTGGCGGCGAGACGATCAAGCTGTCCGAGGAACCGGCAATTGCGAAAGTGCTGGAAGAGACGGGCGGGGATTTTGTAGCTGCGATCAAGGCGCTGAAAGAAGAAGTGCTTTCCAAAGAAAAAAATATTTTCTTTGTAGATCAGACGTCGAATCCGGCGAATCCAGCCGTTCATGAAGCAACGACCGGACCGGAGATATGGGAAGATACCGATGGGCAAGTGGATATTTTTGTGGCAAATGTAGGAACGGGCGGAACCGTATCCGGTGTTGGGAAATATTTAAAAGAAAAAAATTCTGATATCAAAATTGTCGCAATCCAGCCGGGAGCAGGTTCACTGCCGAGCGAGGAAAATCCGGAACCGGAGGAAATCACAGGTGTGCATCCGTTTGAAGGGGTTCCGGCGGAAAGAGTTCCGGCAACAATGGATCTGCATATTTACGATGAGAAATTTGAAGTAGAAGCGACGGAAGCATACAGGGCTGCCAGAGAAGTGGCAAAAACGGATGGAATTTTGATCGGTACATCTTCCGGAGCTGCCATTCATGCGGCGACAGAGCTTGCAAAAAGACCGGAAAACGAAGGAAAAACGATCGTGGCGGTGCTGCCGGATACGGGACTTCGCTACCTGACCACCAACCTGTTTAACGACGAGTTTTCCGTCTGAAGAAAGGAGTAGATATCGATTATGGCAATTAATTTAGAGAGTTCCAATGTGGCGACAAGAGAAAACCGGATCGGTTCTATCACCGGCTACATTGGTTCGCTGAGCGACCTCGCATCGCAAAGCGAGTGCGGAACCTTAAAAGGATGTTCGCGATGCTTTTCACAGTCCAGCACCTGCCTTTCAAGCTGTGCATTGGGGCAGTTATCTGCGATCCGCGATGTGGCGATCATTCATCATGGTCCGGCGGGATGTTCTGTGGCAAGCGCAAACGCCTATTATCTGGATAAAGTTATGGCAAAGAAACGCGGCGTTACCAACGATACGGTTTATGTCGGCACAGATATGAATGAAAAGGATACGATCTTTGGTTCTACGGAATCTTTGCGTAAGATTATACTGGAAGTCAATAAACGGTATTCGCCAAAAGCAATTTTTGTTACCAGTTCCTGTGCGACCGGAATTATCGGAGAGGATATCGACAGCGTGGTGGACGAGGTAAGGGACGAGATTGATGTTCCGATTGTGGCGGTTCACTGTGAGGGATTTAAATCCCGCATCTGGGCAACCGGCTTTGACATTGCCGATCATGCGGTACTAAGCTCAATCGTACAGCCGCCAAAGGAGAAGAGAAACACCATCAATTTCAAGAATTTCTATGAGAGTGCAAGACCGGAAATTATGGAGATGTTCCGGAAATTTGATTTGGAACCGATTTTCCTATACTGCAACTCTACCGTAGAGGAGCTGTCGCACATTTCGGAATCCCTTGCAACGACCTGTATCTGCGGCACGCTGGGGAATTATCTGGGCAATGCGCTGGAGGAAAAATACGGCGTGCCGTATGTGCGGAGTATCAACCAGTGCGGCATTGTGGGATTTGAAACATGGCTGCGTGAGATTGGCAAGGTAACAGGCAGAAGCGAAAAAATAGAAAACTATATCGAGGAGCAGCGTGCAATCTACCTGCCGCAGATCGAGAAAATCAAGAAAGAACTGAAAGGACTGCGGGCGGTCATCGGCATGGGACCGGGTTATACCTTTGAGGTTTCAAGAGTGCTGAATGAACTTGGCATAGAGGTTGTGTGGGCGCTGGCATGGCATTATGACAAGAAATACGAAAACGGAGATGTTCCGCCGTCCATGAAATATCTGCTGGACAATGACATCGACTTTGAGGCAAGCGTTGCCGACCAGCAGAACTTTGAAGTAATGAACATTTTACATAAGTACCAGCCGGATCTGTATCTCTCCAGACATCCGGGTTCCACCGTCTGGGCAATCAAGAACGGAACGCCGGCGGTCTATGTGGCGGATGAATACATGATCTTCGGATATAAGCATACGCTGGAATTTGCCCGCACCATTCTGGATGCAACACGCAACAGGAGTTTTGAACAGAATCTGGCAAAACGGGTAAAGCTGCCTTATACAGACTGGTGGTACGAGCAGAATGTGGGTGCATTTTTAGAAGAGGCAAAGCCTCGGAAGGAGGCTTAAAATGGCAAAATTATTAGATAAACAAAGATATAAATGCGCTTTGGGAGCAATGCAGACGGTACAGGCGATAACAAGGGCGATACCGGTACTGCATTCCGGCCCGGGATGTGCGCAGAAGCTATCGGACTCTACCGGAAGTTCCGGATATTTCTCGCCGAATATTTTTCCATGTACCAGCATCAATGAGAAGGATGTAGTATTCGGCGGCGTAAAAAAGCTGGAAACAACAATCGAAAATGCCTTAAAGGTCATTGATGCGGATTTATATGTGGTGCTGACCGGCTGTATCCCTGAAATTGTAGGCGACGATACCGGCGAGGTTGTGAGCCGTTTTGAAAATGCCGAAAAGCCGGTAATCTACGCATCGACAGCGGGATTCAAGGGCAACAACTATATCGGGCACGAGCAGGTAATCGACGCCATTATCGACCAATATCTGGAAAAATCCGACGAAAAAGAAAAAGGTCTGGTCAACATCTGGGCGGACGTTCCTTATCAGGATTTATTCTGGCTCGGAAATATCAGGGAACTCGAGAAACTGCTTGCGGAAATTGGACTTACGCCAAACACGATTTTTGGCTACAACAGAGGAATTGAACAGATTGATAAAATCCCAAAGGCGGAATTTAACCTTCTGGTTTCTCCTTGGGTTTCCCTCTCCAACATGAAAAAAATGGAGAAAAAGCTGGGAATCCCGTATCTGCATTATCCGACCCTGCCGATCGGAGCATTTGAGACCAGTAAGTTTCTGCGTGAAGTTGGAGCATTTGCAGGCGTAGACGAAAAAAAGGTGGAGAGCGTCATAGGCGAGCATGAGAATTATTATTATTATCTGATCGAACGCTACGCCGATCTTTTCTTGGAAAACCGCGTCATCAACAAGCAGTTTTCCGTTGTTGCAGATGCGCAGTACGCCCTCGGCATCACAAAGTTTCTGGCAAATGACTTGGGACTGGTACCTGCCAAACAGTTTATCGTAGATGATACGCCAAAACAGTATCGGGAAGCGATTACAGAGGAATTTAAAAAGCTAAATTACGGACTGGAGGCGGAGGCTGTCTTTGAAACGGACAGCTATAAGATTCATGAGCAGATCAAAGAGCATGATTATCATGGTTATCCGCTGATACTCGGAAGCTATTACGAAAAGGAACTGACGGAGAGACTAAAAGGAAATTATCTCAATATCGCATGGCCGGTGCAGGATAAAGTGGTGCTGGACGATTTTTACGCGGGTTATACCGGCGGCATCCGGCTGATCGAGGATATCTATACGGTCGCAGTGCAGCGGTTTAATTAAAAAATGTAATTCAATAAGCTTCATGAAAGGCTGTGGTAAGAAGATGTCTTATAAAATTGCGGTTGCATCCTCGGATGGAATACAGATCGATGAAACCTTTGGCTCCGCAAAAAGATTTATAATATACGAAGTGACAGACGGTATATATAGAAGGCTGGAAGAAAGAACTTTTCGTGAGGAAGAAACAGAAAACAATGACGTATCTGCAGCGGATGGCTGCAATTCGCCGGTTAGCTGCAAAAAGGAAGGCGGCTGTGCCGGCGGTACAGGAGGCGGATGCGGCGGTGCAGGGGCAGCGTCTGCAAAAGTAGAACTGGTATCAGACTGCAGGTGCGTTGTCTGTAAAAAGATTGGATTTCACATCCAAAAACAATTGGAGCGAAAGGCGATTTCGGCTTTTGATGTCGCTTGTCAGGTAGAAGAGGCATTGGAAAAGATTTCATATTATTTTACCCGAATGGATAACCATGAATCTTTACGGGTGCAGAAATAAAGAAAGACGGACGAAAACCGGAGATAGAATGAAAAGTTCTGTCTCCGGTTTGTTGTCAGAAGGGAGAGAATACATGACTTTAAATCAGCTGCTTTATGTTGTGGAGGTATCGAAAACAAAGTCAATCAATGCTACAGCACATACACTTTTTGTTTCACAGTCTTGTGTTTCAACGGCGATAAAAGAACTGGAGGATGAATTTGGAATTACTATTTTTAACCGGACAAACAGAGGAATCACAATAACGAAGGATGGAGAAACATTTATTCATTATGCGAACAATATTATTCAGCAGTGTAAATTATTAGAAGATATATGCTGTCAATGTGGGGTGTGGAAAGCACTCCGAAAGAAAGGAGCAGGATAGAATGAAGAACAAGGAC
>CANQCX010000153.1 GCA_947591115.1 uncultured Lachnospiraceae bacterium
AAATCGAAACCGAGGTTATGCAGTTGGTATAATCAATATCACAATTTCATATCAGAATAACAGCGTAAAGGCGCATGGAACAGTAAATTGTAAACCATGCGCCTTTTTTGCGTTCAAAGAAGGTACATTTTCGCACTTCGTGCTTTCCCGCCTGCTGGCGCAGGCGGATTGCTCATAAACAGGCGTTCTCTCAGCCGAAAAAAATGAAAAACCGTCTGAAAAATACTTGATTTTATGGAAATAATGGTATATGATATAGAAAAAGTGGTAGAAAGTGGATGTAATAATCCACAAAGTGGTGCAAAGTGGTGGATAAGTTGATAAGAATGTGGATAACTTAAACTTGCCAGAGGCATTACGGAAAGGAACACAGGGAGGCAGGTAAGTTGTCATGTTCATGGGCGAATACAACCATACAATCGACGGCAAAGGCCGGCTGATCGTTCCTTCGAAGTTCCGCGAGCAGCTTGGGAACGAGTTTGTCGTGACCAAAGGGTTGGATGGATGTTTATTCGTGTACTCCAATGATGAATGGCAGCGGATCGAGACGACTTTCCGAGAAAAACCACTGACTTCAAAAGATGCGAGAAAATTCCTGCGCTTCTTCTTCGCGGGTGCGGCAAACTGCGAGGTGGACAAGCAGGGAAGGATCCTTTTGCCTGCAAATCTGAGGGAATATGCCGGAATCGACAAGGATGTCGTTTCGGTTGGCGTGTTATCGCGCGTAGAGATCTGGAGCAGGGAAAGATGGCAGGATAACAGCGATTACGAAAATATGGACGAGATCGCAGAACATATGGCAGAACTGGGGCTCGGAATCTAGCGCGTCAGCACTGATGTGAGAGTCCCTTTTTCCTATTAGAGAAAAGAATACGGAGGAAAGGGCGTGGTGTAAATGGATTTTAACCACACTTCCGTCTTATTGGAAGAAACGGTCGGACAGGTATTTACCAGACCGGACGGGATCTACGTGGACGGGACGCTCGGCGGCGGCGGACATGCATACCGGATCTGCAGTCAACTGACGGGGAACGGAAGATTGATCGGCATTGATCAGGATGCGGATGCAATTTCTGCGGCAAAAGAGCGTCTGTCCGCCTTTGCAGACCGCGTTACGATCGTACGAAGCAATTATTCCGATATGAAACAAGTGTTGGACAACCTCGGCATCAGGCAGGTAGATGGCATTGTGCTTGATCTGGGGGTGTCCTCCTTTCAACTTGACACGCCGGAGCGCGGCTTTACTTACCGGAACGAAGACGCCCCGCTGGATATGCGGATGGACGACCGGCAGACGCTGACCGCAAGGGACATCGTAAACGGCTATGAAGAACAGGAGCTTTTCCGTATCATCCGCGATTACGGAGAGGAACGCTTTGCCAAAAATATCGCCCGTCAGATCGTACAAAAACGAAAGGAAAAACCGATTGAAACGGCGGGAGAGCTCAATGCGCTCATACGTGCCGCGATCCCGAAAAAATCACAGGCGCTCGGCGGCCATCCGTCAAAACGCACCTTTCAGGCGCTGCGGATTGAGTTAAACCATGAATTAGAAGTACTAAAAGAAAGCTTGGACACAATGATCGAGCTGCTGGCGGAACGCGGAAGGATCGGCATTATTACCTTTCATTCGCTGGAAGACCGGATCGTAAAATCCAATTTTAAAAAGAACGAAAATCCATGTACCTGTCCGCCTGATTTTCCGGTCTGCGTATGCGGGAAAAAATCAAAAGGACACGTAGTTACACGAAAGCCGATTTTGCCTTCGGAAGAAGAAAAAACGCACAATCCGAGAAGTAAAAGCGCAAAGCTGCGCGTATTTGAAAAGCAGCAAAAACAGTAGTCAGGAGTTTGGAATTATGAACAAGAGCAGCTATTACATCAATGGCAGTACGGTAAGAGAACTTGAAACGCAGCCGGTAAGAAGGGAACAGCCGAGCAGGGAGCAGCTTCAGGATGCCAAAAAAAAGAAAAACCGCAGAAACGCAGCCAGAAGGAATCGGCAGCGCGCGCTTTATATGAATCGGGGTTATGTTGCTTTTTTAAGCGTATGCGTGATCATCAGCGCGGCGGCGGCGGTCATGCTGGTGCAGATCCAGTCGGACGTGACGCACCGTATGCGCCATATTGCTACGTTGGAGAGCCAGATCAGCGACCTGAAAGCGGACAATGACGCCAGATATAAACGAATGAGCGTTTCGGTAGACTTAAATCACATCAAAGAAGTTGCGACATCGGAGCTGGGAATGACTTACGCAACGGAGGAGCAAGTGATATACTATACGGTAGAAAACAATAACTATATGGATCAGTATAGTGATATACCGGAAAAATAAATAGGAGTATCGCGTGGCAAAAAAAAAGAAAAAGAAACCTGTTATGAAATTTACCTATCAGATGAGGACAAAGCTGATTGTGCTTTTCTTTGTCCTGCTGCTGGGATTGAGCGGTCTGATCGGCCGGCTGATGTACATCGAATATACGAGCGGCGAGAAATATCAAAAAAAAGTATTGTCCATGCAGGCGTACGACAGCCAGACGATTCCCTATCAGCGCGGAGATATTTTAGACTGCAGGGGGAATATCATGGCAACCAGCATGGCGGTTTATAATGTTATTCTGGACTGTTATGTCATGACGGACAAGGAGGAATATATCGAGCCGACGATTCAGGCGCTGACAAGCTGTTTTCCGGAGCTGAACAGGGAAGAACTGCTGACCTACGCAAAGGAGAAAAAAGACAGCCGCTATATCATTCTGGCGCGCAAGCTGCCGTATGAGCAGATTCAGCCGTTTGTGGAGCTGACGGAGGAAAAGGACGAGGACGGAAAGCTGGTTCATCCGGATATACAGGGCGTTTGGTTTGAAAAAGAATATCAGCGTAATTATCCTTACGGAACGCTTGCAGGCTCCGTCATCGGGTTTACCTCGGCAGGCGATGTAGGAACGACAGGCTTGGAAAATTATTACAACGATATATTAAACGGAGTCAACGGACGGCAGTACGGTTATCTGAACTCCGACAGCAATTTTGAAAAGACGGTAATTCCGGCGGAGGACGGATATAACCTGATCTGTACGCTGGATGTCAATATCCAGATGATCGTCGAGAAAAAATTACAGGAATTTAACGAAGCCTATCGGGACAATTACAGGGTAGGGGACGGAAGCCTTGCAACGGCGGTCATTATTATGAATCCGAACAACGGAGAAATTCTTGCGATGGCGCAGACGCCGACCTTTGATCTGAACAATCCGCGGAATTTGAGCGCACTTTACAGTGAAGAAGAAACGGCAGCCATGACGGACGAGGAGATCAGCGTGATCTTAAACGGATTATGGCAGAATTACGGGGTAACGCATACTTATGAGCCGGGATCGGTGCAGAAGCCGTTTACGGTTTCCTGCGGATTGGAAACCGGAACCATTACGACGGATATGACTTTTGAATGCGACGGCTATGAGATGTTCGGAGGAAAACCGGTCAAATGCGTCAATAAAAACGGACATGGAACGGAAACCGTAGAAGGCGCGCTGATGGATTCCTGCAACGATTCTTTGATGCAGATGTCCTATAAGATCGGCGCAGAGAATTTTCTGGACTATCAGTATATTTTCGGATTTGGACAAAAAACCGGAATCGATCTTCCGGGCGAGGCCAACACCGCCAGCCTGATGTATACGCTGGAAAACATGAAGCCGGTGGATCTGGCGACCAACAGCTTTGGACAGAATTTCAACTGTACCATGATCGAAATGATCAGCGCCTTTGCTTCTTTGATTAACGGCGGTCATTATTACCAGCCGCACCTTGTCAAAAAGATTACCGATGCATCCGGAAATATCGTTTCGACGATCGACGCGGCGGAAGTAAAACAGACGATTTCGGCAAAGACCAGCGAAACCATCAAAACCTTTTTGTACCATACCGTACAGGACGGAACCGCAAAAACGGCAAAAGTGGACGGCTATTCTATGGGCGGAAAAACAGGGACGGCGGAAAAGCTTCCGCGCGGCAACGGCAAATATCTGGTATCGTTCATGGGGTTTGTTCCTTATGAAAATCCGCAGCTTATTGCATACTGCATTGTCGAGGAGCCGAATGTGGAGCAGCAGGATCACAGTACCTATGCCCAGAATATTACCAGAGAGATCCTCGAGGAAGTCCTTCCTTATTTAAACATCTATCCGGACGAGGAAAAAACCGGCGTCAATGCCGATCTGACCGTAACCGGAACGGATCAATTGACGAATCATACGCCGTATGCGCCGACGGAACCGGTACAAGAGCCGGAAACGCCATAGGAACAAATCAACTCATAACCTCATAAGTGCCGACATAAGATAGGATAGACGTTTGGTTTGGCAGTTATGAGGTTTTTTATGGAACGAAATAAAACTTTTCACCGGAAGAAGATTTTGTTTTTTTTTAGCTGTGTCCTTTTGATGGCCGTTGTTTTGTTCGGTCGGCTGATCTATCTTATGGTTTTCCGTTCGGATTACTATACGACGCTGGCGACGGATCTGCAGCAGCGGGAACGCGAAATTAAAGCCGCGCGCGGAAAAATATTAGATGTCAACGGAGTCGTGCTGGCCTCCAACAAATCCGTTTGTACGGTATCGGTCATTCATAATCAGATCGAGGATCCGGAGGCGGTCATTGCGATGCTGCAGAAAGAACTGGGACTTTCCGAGGAAACGGTGCGCAAGCGCGTAGAAAAGGTTTCCTCCATCGAGCGGATCAAAAGCAATGTGGAAAAAGAAACCGGCGACCGGATCTTAGCTTACGGCTACGCCGGTGTCAAAGTGGATGAGGATTATAAACGTACCTATCCGTTTGGAAGTCTGGCGTCTAAGGTTCTGGGATTTACGGG
>CANQCX010000154.1 GCA_947591115.1 uncultured Lachnospiraceae bacterium
TGCGGTTTTGGAAATCGGGATCCTTGTTCTCGGACTTTTGGGCGGCTGCGCCCTTCCCGCAAGGAATCGTTCCGTTTCCCGTTCCGGCTTTTATTTTGATACCATCATTACAATTACCCTTTACGGGACAGAGGACGAACGCTATATCGACCATTGCTTTGCGCTTGCCAAAAAATATGAGGACATGTTTTCCGTTACCGTTTCGGACAGCGAGATTTCCCGAATCAACGCTCATGCCGGCGCTTACGTAACGGTCAGCGACGAAACCATTGCGCTGCTTCAAAAAGGAATCGAATACGGACGGCTGAGCGGCGGAAAATTTGACATTACCCTCGGAGCCTTATCCGAGCTTTGGAACATTCCCGAAATTTCCGCCCGGCTTCCAAACGACGAAAACGAAACGGACGCCTCCGTACTGCCGGATGCTTCGGATATCGAGGCGGCGCGAAGCCATGTCGATTACCGGAAAATCGAAATCGACCAAAACCGCGTCCGGCTGGCGGATCCGGATGCCAGACTGGATCTGGGCGGAATCGCAAAAGGATATATCGCCGACCAAATGAAAGCCTATCTCAACGAAGAAGGAATTACCTCCGGAACCATCAATCTGGGCGGAAACGTCCTGACTATCGGAAACAAGGCGGATGCTTCTTTCTACCGCATCGGCATCCAGAAGCCGTTTGGCGAAACGGGAGAAACCGCCGCCGTTTTGGAAACGCCTGATGCCTCCATCGTTTCCTCCGGCATTTATGAACGCTACTACCGCATAGACGGCAGGATCTATCACCACATTCTGGATGTCGATACGGGTTATCCCTATCAGAACCATCTGTACGGAGTGACCGTTATCAGTCCGCTCTCCGTAGACGGGGACGCTTTAAGCACCACCTGTTTTGCGCTGGGACTGGAAAAAGGCATGGAGCTGGTGGAATCGCTGGATGCTGTGGAGGCCGTTTTTCTAACGGACGACGGCGCGCTTCATATCAGCTCCGGACTTGTGCAAAACGGAGAAACCATTACGATGCAGCAATAAAAAGAAAAAGGCAGGACGAATCTCATCCTGCCCCTTTTTATATCCCTATAAAATAATCTTTTTCGGACATTTCTCGGCGCATACGCCGCATCCGGTACATTTTTCCTGATCGATATAAGCGATATTATCTACGACATGAACGGCATCCGCCGGACAGTTCTTTTCACACAAATGACATCCGATACAGCCGACAGAACATGCTTTCATGACATCTTTTCCCTTATCCTTAGAGCTGCAGCGTACCAGATGCGCAGCATCATATGGAACCAGCTCGATCAGATGCTTCGGACAAGCCGCTACGCACTTTCCGCATGCTTTGCATGCCTCCTTATCTACCTGAGCGATTCCGTCGATGATGTGAATGGCATCGAACGGACACGCCTTGACACAGGAGCCGTAACCGAGGCAGCCGTAATTACAGGATTTCGGGCCGCCGTTCGGAACAAACGCCATTGCGGTGCAATCCTTCACTCCGGAATACTCATAATCCGCGTTGGCCTTTTCACAGGTTCCGGCGCATTTGACAAACGCAACCTTCTTTGCGCCTTCTTCCGCCGCAATTCCCATGATCTCCCCGACCTTTGCCGCAACCGGAGCGCCGCCGACCGGACACTGCCCAACCGGAGCCTCTCCTTTTACGATCGCCGCCGCCAGACCGGAGCAGCCGGCATAGCCGCAGCCGCCGCAGTTATTTCCCGGAAGCACGCCAAGTATCGCTTCTTCTCTTTCATCTACTTCTACCTTGAATTTTTCTCCGGAGATTCCGAGGAAAAATCCGAGGATGATACCCACACAGCCAACTACAAGGGCTGCCACAATAATCGCAGTTATGTTCATATGTCCTTCCTCCTAAATCATACCTGAGAATCCCATAAATGCAATGGACATCAGGCATGCAGTGATCAACACAATTGCGGTACCCTGAAATGTCTTCGGGATGTCGTTATACTCTATTTTTTCACGAATACCGGCCATCAGAACGATCGCGATAAAGAATCCGACCGCCGTAGCAAAGCCGTATACCACGCCCTCCAGCAGATTGTATTCGTAAGTTACACAGTTTAATGCAACTCCAAGTACCGCACAGTTTGTTGTGATCAGAGGCAGATATACGCCCAGCGACTGATACAGCGACGGGATCTTTTTCTTTAAAAACATTTCCACGAACTGAACCAGTGCGGCAATAACCAGAATAAACACGATCGTTTTCAGATAAGTAAGGTCGATTCCCTTGCTGATCAAAAACGAATTTGCCAATATAAACTTATAGATCAGTCCCGTAATAAAGGAAGAAATCGTAATAACGAAAATTACCGCTCCTCCCATGCCGGCTGCCGTTTCCGTCTTCTTCGATACGCCCAGGAACGGACAGATTCCGAGAAACTGGCTTAATACAACGTTATTGACGATCGCAGAACCGACCGCGATCAATAGCAACTCAGCTAACGTACTCATATCCTTGTCCCCTCCTTAATTTTTTGCTGCATCTGCAGCTTTTGCTTCCTCTGTCTGTGAAACCGTTGTTTTGCCCGAGCAAAGCGCGGACTGTCCGCAGGTTGCACAGTCGCCGGTCAGGCACCCCGCCGGTTTTGCAAGCGGCTTGCCTTTTTCTTCCATTTTTTTGCGCACGATGTTCATGCCGGCTACCAGAAACGCCAGTACAAGGAAGGCTCCCGGGGCCATGATAAAGATCGTAATCGGGGTAAACCAGCCAAACTGCGCCAGTACCGGAAAATCAAACAGCGTTCCGGCTCCCAGCAGCTCACGTATCAGACCGATGAGCGTCAGACCGATCGTAAATCCAAGTCCCATTCCGATTCCGTCAAAAATCGAAGCCACCGGCGGATTTTTGCTGGCATAGCTTTCCGCACGTCCTAAGATGATACAGTTTACTACGATCAGCGGGATGTACACGCCCAGAGCCGCCGATAACGACTGCAGATACGCCTGCATCAAAAAGTCTACGACCGTAACCAGCGACGCTACAATGACAATGTACGCCGGCATACGCACGCCGTTTGGAATGACCTTCCGGAAAAGGGAGATCAAAAGGTTTGCGCACACCAGTACGACCGTCGTAGAAAGTCCCATTCCAAGTCCGTTAATCGCGGAAGACGTAACGGCAAGCGTCGGACACATTCCAAGCATCAATACAAACGTCGGATTTTCTTTGATGATACCGTTGTATAAACGTTCGATATATTTATTCATGACTGGCCACCTCCCTGTAATTCATTCTGGAAGTAATAAATTGCTGCATTGCAGCCATTCGCCATCGCTTTTGAAGTAATGGTGGAGCCGGTAATGCTTTCAATCTCGCTGTCGGAAGCAGGCGTCTGCTTTACTACGGTAAATTCAGATACCTGTTTGCCCTGAAACTGGCTGTAAAACTCCTCTTCCTCCGCTTTCATTCCCAGTCCCGGCGTCTCGCCGATATCCGTAATGGAGTAGCCGTTGACGGTTCCGTCATTCTGGATTCCTACGGAGAAGGTAATGCTTCCCTGACTTCCGTCTTTGGCGGTTACGGTAATGACGTAGCCAAGTACGCTTCCGTCTGCGCCGATTGCTTCTTCTACGTCGTCAATGGTATCGCTGTATCCGGCATCCGCCACCATTTTATCCGCCGCATCCTTGTCATATTCCACTTTCTGAAACGAGTCCGCATCTTCAAAGACCGTTCGGAACGCATCCTGTCTCGTCTGCTCATTGGCGGCATCAATCGGTTCTTTGGTAATGCCGTAAACAAGTCCGAGAATCAATCCCAGCACTAAGGTAAAAGCGGTTAAGATCAACGCGTCATGCACAATCTGTTTATTCATTCTTCTTTCCCTCCTTTACCACGCCGAACGCTCTCGGAACCGTAATCTTTTCGATCAGCGGTACCAGCAGGTTGCTTAAAATGATCGCAAACGATACGCCCTCTGCATTTGCACCGAAGCAGCGGAAAATTCCGGTCAGCAGACCGCAGCAGATTCCGAACAAAATCTGTCCCTTCGGCGTAATCGGGGAGGTCACGTAATCGGTCGCCATAAAGAATGCGCCTAACATCAAACCGCCGCCGCACAGCTCCGCAACCAGATACGTGGTATCAAAACGGCTGGCTCCGAAAAACAGCATAAACAGGGAAAACGTAATTAGATACGAAGCCGGAATCCGCAGGTTGATAACGCCCAGCATGATTAAGATGATCGCGCCCAGAAGGATGGCGATCACGCAGGTTTCGCCAATGGTTCCCGCCGTATTTCCGGTCAGCATATCCATAACTTTAAGCTCTGCCGGAATCGCGCCGTTGTTTTCACGAATCAGCGCCAGCGGAGTCGCTCCCGTATATGCATCGCAGTTAAAATTCGTCATATCCGCCGCAAACGCGATCAAAAGGAAACAGCGCGCGCCCAGCGCCGGATTCATAAAATTCTGTCCCAGTCCGCCAAACATCATCTTGACGATCACGATCGCAAACACACCGCCCAAAACGGCTTCCCACCAGGGAAGCGATACCGGAAGGTTCAACGCCAGCAGCAGACCGGTCACTACCGCGCTCAGATCGGAAACGGTATCTTTTTTATGTAAGATCTTATTAAACACCCACTCCGAAGCAACGCAGCTTGCAATGGTAATCAGGATCAAAAGCAGCGCCCGATAACCGAAATTATAAATTCCAAACAGACTTGCCGGCAGCAGCGCAATGATCACATAACGCATAATACGGCTGGTCGAGTCTTTGGCACGAACATGTGGCGATGAGGAAACATGATAAAAATCACTCACAATAATCCACCTCTTTCTCTTATTTTTGTTTTCTCTTTTCTGCTAAAACCAGTTTCTTCATGGTCT
>CANQCX010000155.1 GCA_947591115.1 uncultured Lachnospiraceae bacterium
ATGAACGAAGAAAACTAAAAAACTCGAAAATATTTCAAATTTTCTCATGAGATTCCCTTGTTTGGAAATTCGATAAGCGTTATAATAAATGCATTAGATTGATCATACAAGCGGAGAGGGGAAGAGAAATTGGCGAAAAATAAGTCACAATTAGCACAGGCATTAGCCCAATTACAACCGGCGGATTATTCGAAGGAGCCAGAATTAGGAGAGGTTTACCAGCGTATTTTAAAAAGCCGGAGCGAATTTAAGAATGTTCTGGAAAAGGACATGAAGGCAGTGATGCAGATCAGCGCGCTGAGTCTGGTCATGGAGAGCCATACCGGAGATATGCTGGATATCTCCAATCATGTAGCCGATGCTACGGAAGTGATCTACAACGCCGCAGCGGAAACGGCGGAAGCGGCTGGAATCGTATCGGGACAGCATGAGGAGCTGACCAATACCATTATTCAGGCATCGGACGAGACGCATGAGGTATACGAAAAGATCGAAACAGGGCAGAAGCAGTTGACCGAGATCCGTTCGCTGTCGGATCAGACGATCGAGGTTTCCAAAGAGATGCAGGCGGACATGGACGAACTGTTTGACGTCATCAATCATATGAATGAAGTCATTGCCGGAATCAATTCCATTTCGTCACAGACGAATCTGCTTGCGCTGAACGCTTCCATTGAGGCGGCGAGAGCCGGAGAAGCGGGGCGCGGCTTCGCGGTTGTTGCGGAGGAGATCCGCAAGCTGGCGGAGGAAACGCAGAAGTTGACCGGAAACATGGGAAATTTTGTAGACGGCATCCGCAACGCCTCGGAGAAGAGCGCAAAAAGTACGGGGAACGCGATTGAGGCGCTGGGCGTCATGACGGAAAAGATCGGCATGGTCTGGGAGATCAACGAGGAGAACCAAAGGCATGTATCGAAGGTCAACGACCGGATCAGTTCTCTGGCGGCAGTCAGTGAAGAGATCAGCAGCTGCATGAATGAAATGGAAACGCAGTCGGCAAGTATTCAGGAGCAGTGCGGAGTGTTAAAAGACGATGCCTCGAGGATGAACCGCGTCAGCGAAGATCTGAAGGAAGCGACGGCTCCGGTGGAGGACATCGAGAACCTTCTGGATGACACCGTAAAGACATTGGGAGAGATGGCAAAAGATCCGTTCTACGGTCTTGAAAAGAAAGAATTTGCCAATTACATAGCCAGCGCTTTGGAGGCTCATAAAGCATGGCTGGAAAAATTAAAGAATATGGTAGACGCCCGTACGGTGCTGCCGATTCAACTGGATTCCGCAAAATGCGGCTTTGGTCATTTTTATTATGCAATGCACCCGACGAATCCAAAGATTCGGGCGATCTGGGATCCGATCGGCGAAAAACACAAGAAATTCCACGAGTACGGTTCTTCCGTAGTCAACGCGTTGACAAGAGAGGATTATGCCGCCGCAGAGCAGATCTATCAGGAAGCGGAGGCTTATTCGAAGGAGCTGCTTTCCGATCTGGAGCAGATGAAGCAGCTCGCAGAACAGTAAAATATTATTGGAGTCATTCATAGTCCGATTACCCAGATAAAAAATACGCTATTGAAACTTTTCTGATTTTATACTATAATTTGAAACAGAAATTTGCAGAAATGATGGAGGAAGCGTATTATGAAAGTAACGATCTCAGACACGATCCGCTACATCGGAGTGGACGACAAGACAATTGACCTGTTTGAGAGTCAGTATATCGTACCAAACGGAATATCGTACAATTCATATCTAATCATGGATGAAAAAATTGCGGTAATGGATACGGTAGACGCAAGGAAAACGGCGGAATGGGAAGCAAACCTGACGGAAGCGCTCGCGGGAAGGACGCCGGATTATCTGGTTATTTCCCATTTGGAACCGGATCATGCCGGAAGCATTACAAGGCTTTTGGAGCTCTATCCGGAAATTACGCTGGTAGGAAACGCAAAAACATTTGCATTTTTCCCGCAGTTTTTTGATCTGGACATCAGCGGCCGCACATTGACGGTTGCCGAGGGGGATTCGCTTTTGCTTGGAACCCATACCCTGAATTTTTACATGGCTCCTATGGTGCATTGGCCGGAGGTAATGGTAACCTATGAAAGCAGTGAAAAGGTACTGTTTTCCGCAGACGGCTTCGGCAAGTTCGGAGCATTGGACACCGAGGAGGACTGGGCGTGCGAGGCAAGAAGGTACTATTTTAATATCGTCGGCAAATACGGAACCTCCGTACAGGCGTTATTGAAAAAAACGGCGGGATTGGATATTCAGACGATCTGCCCGCTTCATGGCCCGATCTTAAAAGACGATCTGAGCGATTATCTCCGATTATACGATACATGGAGCAGCTACCGTCCGGAGAATTCCGGCGTGCTGATCGCATATGCCTCCATTCATGGCAATACGGCGAAGGCGGCGGAGAAGCTGGCGGAGCTGTTGCGGCAGAAGGGCGTGGAAAAAGTAGTTGTCAGCGATCTGGCGCGTGAAGATATGGCGGAAGTGATCGAAGATGCCTTCCGTTACGACCGGATGATCGTAGCGGGCGCAAGCTATGACGGCGGCGTATTTTTGTGTATGCAGGACTTCTTGAATCATCTTTCCTCGAAAGCATACCAGAACCGTACCGTCGGAATTCTGGAAAACGGCACATGGGGACCGACGGCGGGCAGAACCATGAAGGCTATGCTGGAAACGATGAAAAACGTTACGATCGTAGAGCCGATGGTAACCATAAGATCAACGTTAAAAGAAGAAAACATGGCGGAGCTGGAAGCACTTGCGGATGCAATGCTGCTGGAAAAATAAAACAAGAACGAAAAGCGGTCAGGGGTGCAAAAGCATTTCCGGACTGCTTTTTCATTTGCAATAAGTGATTGCGAAAAAGGTATCGCTGGGGTATAATTGTATTAAATTCAGAAGGGAAAAGGCAGCAGTGAAATATTACGCGGTAAAATGCGGAAAAACGCCCGGAATTTATTTTTCGTGGGACGATTGCCGGAAAATGGTCGAAGGATTTTCCGGAGCGGTATACAAAAGCTTTGGCTCGCTCGAACAGGCGGAGCAGTTTCTATCCGGCGGCGTATCCGAAGCGCCGGAGCAGTTTCTATCCGGAAGCGTATCCGAAGCGCCGGAGCCGGACGCTTCCCAAGCGTCTATGCCGGAAAGCTACGCATTTGTGGACGGTTCGTTTAACGCTGCCGCAAATACCTATGGATACGGCGGTTTTTTCGTGTATCATGGGACGAAATACCGGCTGCAGGGTTCCGGTACAAATGAAGATATGGTTTCCATGCGAAACGTCGCGGGAGAGGTGCTGGGCAGCATGGCGGCGATGGAAAAGGCGATCGCCTGCGGGGCGGAGGAGCTGACCATATTTTATGATTATTCCGGAATCGAAAAGTGGGCGTTGGGAGAGTGGAAACGGAACAAACAAGGAACCAAAGCCTACTATGAGTATGTGCAGTCGATTCGTCCGGTACTGAAACTCCATTTTGTGAAGGTCAAAGGGCATTCCGGCGTGGAGGGAAACGAAGAAGCGGATCGGTTGGCAAAAGAGGCTGTAGGACTGTAAAGGCGGAGTGGGGGATAATGTTTAAAGAAGCGATTTCTATTTATGCCGGAATTGCATTGGTTCTGGCGCTTTTCTGGGTACTGGCCGGAAGGGAAAACGACGCAAAAGGAAAGGCGATCAGCAGACAGATCGCAATGGTCATCTGTGTGGATATTGTCTGTATGGCAGTCTGGTTTTTGGAAAATCGGGCGGCGCTGTATGTGGCGAATGCTTTGATCCAGATCATGGCGGACTGGACGATCTATTCGTTTTTGGCATATGCGTGCATGTATGCAAATTCTTCGCTGCTTCGCGATAAACGGAGGAGAGGAGCGCTGATTGCGATTTTGTTTGTGGACAGCGTGATGATCTGTTTTCTGGAGCTGATCCCGCAGTGGTATATCGTTCATATGGCGATCTGCCTGATTCCGGGAGTGGGACTGGTAGCGCTCATGTTCCGGAAGGCTTTGCGGATCCCGCGCATTTACCGCACCCGATATCTGGGGATTAGCAGTCTGTTTGCGGTGTCGATCGCATTGTACGCTTATTTTTCATTTGCGCGGAGAGGATATATGAACTTTTCATTAATTCTGTTTCTGAGTGTGGGGATTTCCATTTATTTTCTTACATATTATTATGCTCCGAGGCTCCGTTCGCGCAAAATGAAAAATTTTGTGATCAACAACATGGCGAATCCGGTTGTGATGTTTGATTTTGACGATGTAATCCAAGTTTACAATCAGGCGGCGGTAGAGATTCTAAACGTCCGTCCGGATATGACGCTGGACGAGTTTGTCAGTGACAGCAACCTGAAATATATTCTGACCGAGGAGCGGCGCAAACAGGGCAAGACAAAGGAATTTACGCTGGCGCTGCAGCTCGGCGGAAGATATTATTTTGTAAACGGTCAGGAGCGCTGGGATGCAAAGGGACGGTTTATTGGCGTTTTTATGATCTATAACGATATTACCGATCAGGAAAATATGAAAAACGAAGCGACATGGCTGGCAACGCACGATGCGTTGACCGGCATGTGGAATCGGGAATATTTCTTTGAAACGGTCAATAAGATCATTTCCGAGAATCCAAAAGAAGACTTCCTGATGATCGCTTCCGATATTTTTCAGTTTAAGATTTTTAACGACGTTCTCGGAAAGAGGGTCGGAGACGAGGTGCTGCTGGATTT
>CANQCX010000156.1 GCA_947591115.1 uncultured Lachnospiraceae bacterium
GCGGCAGTTCTTGGGAAAGCTCGAGTTTTTGATACCGGTACTGCTCCAAGCCGTAAGAAAACAACGCTTTGGCGTCCGACCACTTATAGGTCTTGTTATTCGGCCATCCGCACGCCAGAAGCGCGATACAGTATTTCCTGCCGTCCGATTCCAGCGCCGCTACATAACAATATCCCGCATCGGCGGTAAAACCGGTTTTCCCGCTGATCACACCGTCCATCATGTGCAAAAAAGCATTGTGGTTGGAAACGGAAAAATTCCGTCCCGAAAGGCTTTGAAAGCCGTAGGCTTCCGCCTGCGTCACAGTCAGAAATTCCTCTGCTTTGGGCGATTCCCATGCGCAGTATCTCATGATGCGGCACAGATCCTCCGCCGTCGTATGATGAAAGCTTTCCCCGTCGCTTTCGTCCAAGCCGTTCGGTGTAATAAAATGCGTGTCCAGACATCCGAGCTCCTTTGCTTTTTCATTCATCAGAACCGCAAATTCTTCTACCGAGCCGGCGATCTGCTCCGCAATCGCAACCGCGCAGTCATTGTAGGATTCCAGCATCATCGCATACAAGAGGTCTTTGAGATAAAACTGCTCTCCCTCCTGCATTCCCAGATGCACCTTCGGCTGGGACGCTGCCCGTTTGGACGCCGTTACCGTATCGTCCATATTGCCCTTTTCCAGCGCAAGGATGCAGGTCATGATCTTTGTGGTGCTGGCATTCGCCATCGGCGTTTTTTCTTCTTTTCCATAAAGGACCCTGCCGGAATCGCCGTCCATCAGCGCACAGGAGCGGGAATACAGATTCTCCGGCGCTTCTTCTTCTGCAAAAACAGGCTCTTTTCCCCAAAGGCACAGAACGGACAAAATCACGCACAGGAAAAGAGAAAGCCGCTTTTTGTCTGTCAAATAAAAAATAATCATATACATTACCGTTTTTTTGTAATGTATATGATTCGGCAACTTGTCAAAATCACTGAATTCGAGCAGTTTCCTGCACAGTCCGCCTTTTTTCTCAGATATCCAGCTGAACCTGCATTTCCGCCTCCGCTTCCTGCTTGAATTCTTCGATCTGTACCGGACTCAGCACCGGCAGCTCGTCAATGGACTGCACGCCGAAGCTGCGCAGAAACTCCTCGGTGGTGCCAAACAGCAGCGGCCGTCCCGGTGCATCCAGCCGTCCCAGTTCGCAGACCAGATTGTATTCCACCAGCTTGCTGACTGCATGGTCGCTGGAAACGCCGCGTATCTTTTCGATCTCCGCTTTGGTAACCGGCTGCTTGTACGCTATGATGGAGAGCGTTTCCAAAAGGACGTCCGTAAGCACGCGCTTCTTCGGCTGGCTCGCAACTTTGATCAGGTACTCGTACATCGACGGCTTAGTACACATCTGATAGGCGCCGTCCAGCTCGATGATCTGTATTCCGGTCGAGTCGTCCTCGTAAAACTGCATCATATGTTCTATGATGGCTTTTGTTTCTTTTTTATCCAATTCAATGGCGGCGGCGATCTTCTCTAATTCGACCGAATCCCCCATCGTAAACAAAATGGCTTCAATGATCGCCTCATAATTCTTTTCTTCCATGTCCAACCCTTTTCCTCTTTCTCCTCTGCTCTATGCGGCAATTCTGGAATCGATCAAAATGTCGTCGAAAATATTCTCCTGCGAAATTGAGATCTTGCCGAGCTTCATCAGTTCCAGAATCGCAAGAAACGTCACGATCACTTCGATTTTTCCGGAACCGGACTCCAGCAGGTTACGGAAAGAAAAATGACGATGTGCGGCGGCGTAACACTCCAGATAGTTCATGCGTTCCTCCAGAGAGACTTCTTCTTTTTCGATCTTGCCGAATTTGGAACGCACCGGATCGACCTTATCCGCCTGTTTTTTCATAATGCTCTGGAAAATGGCATTCAGCTTTGCCAGCGTCAGATCCGATACCAGCTCTTTTAGATCGAGCGGCGGCTCATACGCCGCTACCTCCTCCGGTATCGTTGGAATCTTATACATCACGCGCTCCGCGTCCATCTGGCGGTCTTTTAACTCATACGCCATGCATTTGTACATCTTGTATTCTAACAGCTGCTGTACAAGCTCCGCGCGCGGATCCTCCTCTTCTTCCCCGCTGTCTGGATCCGACGGAAGCAGCATACGGGATTTGATGTCAACGAGCGTCGCCGCCATGACGAGAAACTCGCTTAAAACATTTAAATCCTGCCGTTTCATTTCCGCAATATATTCCATATACTGAGCGGTAATCTCTACGATCGGAATATCGTAAATATTTACTTTGTTTTTCTCAAGCAGGTGCAAAAGCAGATCCAGCGGTCCCTCAAACACCTGAAGTTTTACATTTAAATCCATACGCCTGTCCTTATCCCTGTTTTGGCTACCTTTGATATTATGCCACGCGTCAGTGCAAAATTCAAGTTTTCATCGGCATACTTTTCTTTTTTCCCCAATATAATATAGCACTTAGGAGGTGGAGCATGAAATCATTCTATCCCATACCAATCGCTTTCTGTCTGTTTTTCTGCATGTTTTCTGCGGTTTTTCTGGAAGCGGATACCAAAGCTTTTGCTTCTTTACAAAATACTTCCCAGACAGAGGAAACCAATACGCCTGAGAATCTTGGTCCGGAAATCTCTGCACCTTCCGCCATACTGATGGAAGCATCCACCGGAACGATCCTGTACGAAAAAAACTCCCATGAAAAAATGCGTCCTGCCAGCATTACAAAAATCATGACGCTGATCCTAATCTTTGAAGCCTTAGAAAGCGGGAAATTTACAAAGACCGATCCGGTAACCGTATCGGAACATGCCGCCGGAATGGGCGGTTCGCAGGTTTATCTGGAGCCGGGAGAAACGCAGACGGTTGACGATATGATCAAATGCATCAGCATTGCCAGCGCCAACGACGCATGCGTTGCAATGGCCGAATTTGTAGAAGGCTCCGAGGACGCTTTTGTTGCCCGAATGAACGAAAAAGCAAAGGAACTGGGGATGAACGACACGACCTTCTGCAACTCCTGCGGACTGGAAACCGAAGGCCATCTGACCAGCGCATACGATATCGCGCTGATGTCACGCGAGCTTTCCGTCAATCATCCCGAAATCCACGACTACTGCACCGTCTGGATGGACAGCATTACCCATACCACCAAAAAAGGAACCTCGGAATTCGGCCTGACCAACACGAATAAGCTGATCCGCTACTATTCCTACGCGACCGGCTTAAAAACCGGCTATACCGGTCAGGCAAAATACTGTCTTTCCGCTACGGCCTCCAAAAACGGCGTGGATCTGATCTCCGTAGTCATGGCGGAGGAAAGTCCGACTGTCCGCAACAAGGATTCCGTTACCCTTCTGGACTACGGCTTCGCCCACTGCAGCATCTATGAGGACGCCAATAACCAGACGCTTCCGGAGCTTCCGGTAAAAAAAGGAACCGCCGATACGGTTCCGATCCGGTATAAAAACCCGTTCTCCTATGTGCTGACGGACGGTTCCTCGCCCGATCAGGTGGAAAAAACGATCCAGCTTCCCAAACAGGTCAACGCGCCGGTCATAGAAGGAACGGCGGCAGGACGCGCCGTCTATTCCATTGACGGAAAAGAGATCGGCTCCGTTGAGATCGTATATCTTTCCAGCGTTGACGCGCCCTCGCTAAAGGACTGTTTTTTACACAGTCTGCTGCTGTTTCTGCCGGAATAAACCGCTTCTACAGCAGCGGGGCAAACAGACGCAGAACGCTTTGCAGCAGCCGGACGAGAAAATTCCGGTTCCGGCAGGACTCCAGCGATACCTGCCGGCTGACCGCAAAGGTGTCGCAGGCATCCTTTTTTACCTCCATGACCGCCGCCGCTTTGTACAGAAACACTCCGCATTCAAAATGCAGATACAGGCTGCGGAAATCCAAATTGATGGAGCCGACCACCGCGTACTTATCATCCGCGACAAAGCATTTGGAATGAAGAAATCCGGGCGTATACCGGTAGATCTTGACTCCGCCCCGTATCAGCGGTTCGTAGTGCGACTGCGTCAGCAGAAAGATCATTTTTTTATCCGGAATCCCCGGAGTGACGATCCGGACGTCCACGCCGCACTTGGCCGCGTTGATCAACGCGTTTTCCATTTCGGGACCGATGATCAGATACGGGGTAAAAATGTAGACATATTTTTTGGCCTGTGTGATCATGTTCAGGTAGACATTTTCCCCGACATCCTCCTTATCCAGCGGAGAATCCCCGTACGGCTGGACAAAACCCTTCTCTTTGGACGGTTTTTCCGTTTCCGGAAGCGGCAGGTACTTGGCGTAATCCTCGCTGCCCCTTACGATATTGTCCCACATTTCCAGAAACATCGAGGTAAAATTCCACACCGCAGCTCCGGTAATGCGAAGCGCGGCGTCCTTCCAGTAGCCGAAACGCGGATAGGCATTGATATATTCGTCCGACAGGTTCACGCCGCCCGTATAGGCGATCCTGCCGTCTACGATCATGATCTTCCTGTGGTCGCGGTTGTTCATGATGATCGACAAGATCGGGCGGAACGGATTAAAACAGGCGCAATGGATCCCTTTTGCCTGAAGAATCTTATAATAATGCTTCGGCAGCGTTTTAATGCATCCCACATCATCGTAGATCAGCCTTACCTGAACGCCCTCTCTTGCTTTTTGCGCCAGTATTTCTACTACCTG
>CANQCX010000157.1 GCA_947591115.1 uncultured Lachnospiraceae bacterium
GAGCAAAAGAGATGTTGTTGGTAGATGAAGTTGACAACAGAGAGTTTTTGACAGGTTTATTTAACGCTATGTATGAGGAACTGCCAGCACCAAAACCGAAAAAGAAATAACATTTGTTGAAATAGGATTTGAGGTAGATAAGAAACACTGTTCCGGAATCCCCCGATGAAGTTGCACTTTCATATATAAAAAAAGTGCACCTTTGCGGTATAATTTTTCGCTTGTAGTGTAAAATGTATGCAGTGAGTGGCTTTATTCAAAATATGCGCATGAATGAATATTATGAAAGAAATGCTTTTCAAGGAGGTAGGAAGGATGACGTCAGAACATACCTATATTGCAATCGATTTAAAATCCTTCTATGCTTCGGTGGAATGCGTGGAGCGGGGACTGGATCCTCTGGATGCAAATCTTGTGGTTGCGGATGAGAGCCGAACCGAGAAAACAATCTGTCTGGCGGTATCGCCATCTTTGAAAGCGAGAGGCATTTCCGGAAGAGCAAGGCTGTTTGAGGTGGTTCAGGAAGTCGGCAGGATCAATGCCGGACGAAAAACCTATGCACCCGCACATCAGTTTAACGGAAAATCCTGCTTGGACAGTGAATTGAGGCAGAATGCATCGCTGGAGCTTGATTATATCGTTGCGGTTCCGAGAATGGCATATTATATGGAATACAGCACAAGAATCTATGAAATTTATCTGCGCTATTTTGCACCGGAGGATATCTGCGTATATTCCATAGACGAAGTTTTTATTGATGCATCGCAATATTTAAAAATATATGGACTTACCGCACATGACCTGACGATCCAAATCATACGGGAGGTCTTGAACGAAACAGGGATTACAGCGACGGCAGGGATTGGGACGAATCTTTATCTTGCAAAGGTAGCCATGGATGTGGAGGCAAAACATGTGAAACCGGACAAGGATGGAGTGCGCATTGCCGAGCTGGACGAGAAGAAATACCGGTACAATCTTTGGACACACCGCCCGATTACGGATTTCTGGCGTGTGGGAAAGGGATATGCAAAAAGACTGGAGGAATGCGGCATCTATACGATGGGCGACATTGCCCGCTGTTCGGTGCAGAATGAAGAACTGTTTTACAAAATGTTTGGAGTAAACGCCGAGCTGCTCATTGATCACGCATGGGGTTGGGAGCCTTGCACGATGGAAGATATTCAGAATTATAAACCTGCGACCAACAGCCTCAGCTCCGGACAGGTGCTTCAGGAACCGTATCCCTATGAAAAGGCGAAGATCATTGTTCAGGAAATGGCAGATGCGCTTTCGCTTGATCTGGTGGAAAAGAAAAAGGTTACGGATCAGATTGTCCTGACGCTGGGATATGACGTGTCAAATCTTGCCGGTACGGAAAAAGCCGCAAAGTACAAAGGGGATGTCACATTTGACCGATATGGCAGGAAGGTTCCCAAACATGCCTGCGGAACGGAAAATATCGGCAGATTTACATCATCGTCCAAGCAGATCATACAAGCTGCCGTTTCGTTGTTTGAGCGGATTGCAGACAAATCGTTTACCATACGGAGGGTAACGATTGTGGCGAATCATGTAGAAGATGAAGGCAGCGCAGAAATGGCGGAGAATTTTGAGCAGCTTCATCTTTTTACCAATTATGAAGCAATAGAAAATCAGCGCAGTAAGGAAGAGGATGAGCTGCTTAGAGAGAGGAAAATGCAGGAAGCAATGCTTTCCATCAAGGGAAAATATGGGAAAAACGCCATCCTTCGGGGGACAAGCTATCAGGGAGGAGCCACATCGCGTTCCCGAAACGAGCAGATAGGGGGACATAAAGCATGAAATTTCCGTATGAAGACATTGTTCATTTTCCGCACCATGTTTCAAACGTACATCCGCCTATGCCGAGAGAAGAACGGGCGGCGCAGTTTGCTCCTTTTGCAGCATTGACGGGACACGCCGATGCTATCAGCGAAACGGCAAGGCTTACTGATATGGAAACGGATTTATCCGAAAACAATATCGAGGAATTGAACCGTTTTCATAGGATCCTGAAGGAACATTTGGCGGAGGAACCTCTTGTGACGTTTGTATATTTTCTTCCCGATGAGAAAAAGTCCGGTGGCAGGTACGTGTCCAAAACAGGGCATGTAAAGAAAGTGGATGAATATGAGAGGGTTTATGTTTTGACCGATCACAGCCGGATTCCAATGAACCATCTGTTTTCAATGGAAGGAGATTTATTTCAGCAGGAAAAAACGTAAGAACGTAAAGAGTCCAAAGACGGAGGTGTGCGGAGCGTGAAAACAAGAAAAAAGAAATGGAAATTTATTGCAGCGGCGTATCTGCTGATCTTTTTTCTTACAGCTTGCGGGATAAATTCCATAACGGAGGAGTCGGAGCTTTTACAAACAGAAGCTGTGCAGCAGGCGGATATCATTGCGCCTTCTGATATACCGGCGTATTCCGGCACTCCGTATGCCGTTATCAACGGAAATGTTCCGGAATTTTCGGATTCTGACAAAAATACGGATTCCTTTGAGACCTATAGTGAACTGGATTCGCTCGGCAGGTGCGGCGCGGCTTATGCCAACATCGGCGAGGAACTGATGCCGACGCAGGAGCGCGGTTCGATCGGTCAGATAAAGCCTTCCGGATGGCATCTGGTTAAATATGACATTGTGGACGGGATTTATCTTTATAATCGCTGTCATCTGATCGGGTATCAGCTTACCGGAGAAAATTCCAATGAGAAAAACCTGATTACGGGAACGCGGTATCTGAATGTGGAGGGGATGCTGCCGTTTGAAAATATGGTCGCCGATTACATAAAGGAAACCGGAAATCACGTTCTTTATCGTGTGACGCCGGTTTTCCGAGGAAACAATCTGCTTGCCGACGGCGTCCAGATGGAAGCGGAATCGGTAGAGGATCATGGCGAAGGGATATGCTATAATGTATATTGTTACAATGTCCAGCCGGGGATTCGGATTGATTACGCAACCGGAGAAAGTCAGCGTGACGAAAATATTTTGCCGGAAACTGCCGCCGCAAATGAGGAATCCGTTGCGGAATCCTCGCAAACAGCGCCGCCTGACGAAAACGCCCAAATTTATATCTTAAATACCAATACCCATAAATTTCATGAGCCGTTCTGCCGCGGAGCTGCGGCGATCAGCGAGAAAAACAGGCAGGAATTTACGGGCACAAGAGAGGAAGCGATCGCTATGGGATATTCGCCCTGCGGAATCTGCCATCCGTAGGGGAATAAGGGTAGGTACTGCGGCGGTTGCCAAAAGATTCGATCGTGAGGAGACAGGTTATTATGAAATCAGAATGCATACATACCGTAGACGAAGCAATTGAATATATCAATACAATAGGTTTTCTTCCGTTATTTCAAAATGAAATTTCCGGTTTTTCACTTGAAGAAAAAACGATACCGGAGGATTGGTGGAGCGGCATCGCAGAGAAAGACCCATGGATGTGGCGTGTCATTATCGCAGGGCGGCACAATATCGTTTATGGAAAATTTTTTGATAAAAAAGCAGGTTTTATATCCAAAGAATGGCTGCCGGTATTTGCCAATTATCGTCGGGACGGTTATGATTTTGATGCCCTGTATGAGGATGGAAAAGCGCCGCATAAACATAAAAAGATTATGGAGAACTTCATGGAAGAAAATGAAGATGCAGAAATATATTCTAATATATTGAAGAAGCAGGCCGGCTTTGGCAAAGACGGAGAAAAAGGCTTTGAAAGCGCGATTACAAACCTTATGATGCAGACGTATCTTTGCAATTGTGATTTTAAGAAACGGGTAAATAAGATGGGCATAGAGTATGGCTGGGATGTTGCGGTATATTCTTCAATAGAACATATTTATGGATATGATTATGTAACTTCATGTTATCAGGAGGCTCCGCAGGATTCGTGGCGGAGGATCGTTAGTCATATGCATGAAAGATATCCGGAAGCAACCGACAAACAGATACAAAAAGTGTTAAAATAATATAAGAATTATAAATAGAGTACATGGGTCGAAAACATTATGAAAGACGAGGAGGTTATCATCATGACAGAAAATATTGAGGTTTTTACGCAGAGCAGCATCCGTATCAAAGATGGAAACAGAACGATTTATATGGATCCGTTTCAAATGACGATAGAACCGCACGATGCGGATTATATTCTGATTACACATGATCACTATGATCATTTTTCGCCGGAAGATATTGAAAAAGCAGCAAATAACAGGACAATTATGGTTGTGCCGGAGAAGATGGAGAAAAAAGCGCAGGAGGTTTCCGGTATGGTAAAACGGATCGTGCCGGTAAAGCCGGGCAGTTGTCAAGAGGCGGAAGGACTGGCATTTGAGACGATTCCGGCATATAACATCGTAAAGCCGTTTCATCCCAAGAGTGCGGAGTGGGTAGGTTATATTCTGCAGATTGATGGAAAACGCATTTATATCGCGGGAGATACGGATGCCACGAAAGAAGCAAAAGCAGTCAGGTGTGATATTGCGTTGGTTCCGATTGGCGGCACGTACACGATGGATGCAAAAAAGGCGGCGGAGCTTGTGAATGCCATCCGCCCGGAGGTGGCGATCCCGATACATTACGGCAGCATTGTTGGAAAACCTTCTGATGGAGAA
>CANQCX010000158.1 GCA_947591115.1 uncultured Lachnospiraceae bacterium
CTTTCCGAATATCCGCCGGAGACGAAGCCGCAGTCTTATCTGTTTCCGCAGCGCAACCGTTTGATTTCCGCGCTGAGCGATTGTGTCGTGGTCATTGAGGCGCGCGAAAAGAGCGGTTCGCTGATTACGGCGGATTTTGCGCTCGAACAGGGAAAGGATGTTTATGCGCTTCCGGGAAGGATTACGGATCCTCTGAGCAGGGGCTGCAACCGCCTGATCCGTCAGGGAGCGGGGATTTTACTGGATGTGGATGATTTTTTAAAAGAGTGGGACATTGTATGCGCCAATGGCGGAGGTTCATTGGATTTTAAGAAAAATCTACTTGAAAAAGATGAAAGGTTGGTGTATAGTTTACTCGATTTTTGTCCTACAGGGATTGGGAGTCTGTCAGATAAAACCGCGTTTTCCTTAGCGGAACTGCTGGATATCTTAGAGCGTTTAAAGCAAAAGGAAATGATACGCGAGATTCTTCCGAATCACTATGTACAGACCTTATAAGCCAAAATCAACGGAAAAGGAGCAGCTCTTATGGCTAAATATTTGGTAATTGTGGAATCTCCGGCAAAAGTAAAGACCATCAAGAAATTTTTGGGAAAGAATTATGAGGTATTGGCATCGAACGGACATGTTCGGGATCTGCCGAAGAGCCAGTTGGGAATTAACATAGAAGATAATTATGAGCCGAAATACATTACGATCCGCGGGAAGGGCGATATTCTGGCGAAACTGCGCAAGGAGGCAAAAAAAGCCGACAAGATCTATCTTGCAACCGATCCGGATCGTGAGGGAGAAGCAATTTCTTGGCATTTAAGTCAGGCGCTGAAGCTGGAGGGAAAGCAGGTAGCGAGGATCAGCTTCAATGAAATTACCAAAAATGCAGTTAAGAACTCCTTAAAGAACCCGCGCCAGATCAACATGGATTTGGTAGACGCGCAGCAGGCGCGGAGAGTTTTAGACCGGATGGTCGGTTACGGGATCAGTCCGCTGCTCTGGGCGAAGGTAAAGCGCGGCTTGAGCGCGGGACGCGTCCAGTCGGTTGCGCTTCGGATCGTGTGCGATCGGGAGGAAGAGATCAACGCCTTTATACCGGAGGAATATTGGACGCTGGAGGCGCAGCTTCTTCCGGAGGGCGAGAAAAAGCCGGTTACCGCAAAGCTGTACGGAAAAGGAAAAGATAAGCTTGCAATTTCTACCAAAGAGGAAATGGAGCGTGTGCTTGCGGAAATGGAGGGTGGTCAATTTCAGGTGCTGGAGGTCAAAAAGGGCGAGCGCACCAAGAAAGCGCCGCTTCCGTTTACGACCAGCACGCTGCAGCAGGAGGCTTCTAAGGCGCTGAATTTCCCGATTTCCAAAACCATGCGGATCGCGCAGCAGCTCTATGAGGGCGTAGAGGTCAAGGGACAGGGAACGATCGGCTTGATCACGTACCTGAGAACGGATTCCGTCCGAATCTCGGAGGAAGCGGATGAAGCGGCGCGCGCATTCATTCTCGAAAATTACGGCAGTGAGTATCTGTCGGCGGGCGAGGGCACAAAAAGAGGAAATGCCAAAATACAGGATGCGCATGAGGCCATCCGTCCGACGGACATCAACCGGATTCCGTCCGAACTAAAAGAGTCTTTAAGCAGGGATCAGTTCCGCTTATACCAGTTGATCTGGAAGCGTTTTGCAGCAAGCAGAATGGCAAATGCGGTCTATGAAACGACGACCGTTACCATCGGATTGGGAGACTACCGCTTCCATGTCTCCGCCTCCAAAGTCAGCTTTGAAGGCTTTATGTCCGCCTATACGGAAGCGGACGAGGAGAAGGAGCAGACTCCGGTGCTGGCGCATACGCTGGACACCGATACGAAGCTGTCCCTTGTGAAATTCGAACCGAAGCAGCATTTTACCCAGCCGCCGGCGCATTACACAGAAGCATCGCTGGTAAAGGCGCTGGAAGAGCTTGGAATCGGGCGGCCGAGCACCTATTCGCCAACCATTACCACGATCATTGCCAGACGCTATATTACCAAAGAAAATAAAAATCTCTATATTACGGAGATCGGCGAAGTGGTCAACTCCATTATGAAGGAGTCCTTTCCGACGATCGTGGACGAACATTTTACCGCCAATCTGGAATCTTTGCTGGACGGCGTAGCGGAGGGACAGGTCAACTGGAAAACAGTGGTGTCCAATTTCTATCCGGATCTGGAAAAAGCGGTCGAGGCGGCGGAAAAAGATCTGGAAAAAGTAACCATTGAAGATGAAGTGACCGATGAGATATGCGATGTCTGCGGCAGAAATATGGTAATCAAATACGGACCTCATGGGAAGTTTTTAGCATGTCCGGGATTTCCGGAATGCCGCAATACCAAGCCGTACTATGAAAAGATCGGCGTGGCGTGTCCGAAATGCGGCAAGGACATTGTCATTAAAAAGACGCGGAAGGGACGGAAATACTACGGCTGCATCGACAATCCGGAATGTGATTTCATGAGCTGGGGCAGGCCGGTCAGCGAAAAATGCCCGCGCTGCGGAAACTATATGATCGCAAAGGGCAATAAACTGGCGTGCGCGGACGAACAGTGCGGATATGTCGCGGAACAGGCGGCTCAGAAGTAAAGGCTCACTCGAAAACGATTGTTGTTAAAAATTTAGAAAAAAATTCAGAAAAAAATAAAAAATCTTCTTGAATTATCTAAAAAAGGATGATAGACTAAGCAGTAACAATGATTTTATATGCTATTTATATACGGACAGGAGGAATGGGATGAGCGTACAACTTCTGGATAAGACACGTAAAATAAACAAGCTGCTTCATAACAACAGCTCTTCTAAGGTAGTGTTTAATGATATCTGTGAAGTGCTCACCGGAATTCTGGATTCCGATATCCTTGTGATCAGCAAGAAGGGCAAGGTATTGGGTTCGAGCGTGTGTAAAGGCGTAGATGAAATTCATGAGCTGATCGTTGACGAGGTAGGCGGCTACATCGATCCTGTCTTAAACGAGCGGTTGCTTGGAATTCTTTCTACAAAGGAAAATGTCAATCTTGAGACGCTGGGATTTGGGGATGAGACCAGAAAGTACCGCGCCATTATTACCCCGATCGATATTGCGGGCGAGCGTCTTGGCACGCTGTTCGAGTACCGCAGCGAAAAGGAGTACGGAATTGATGACATTATCCTTACTGAATACGGTACGACGGTAGTTGGATTGGAAATGATGCGTTCCGTAAACGAGGAGAATGCGGAGGAGGCCAGAAAGCTTCAGATCGTCAAATCTGCGATCAGCACGCTTTCCTTCTCGGAAATGGAAGCGATCATACATATTTTTGACGAACTGGAAGGAACGGAGGGCATTCTGGTTGCCAGCCGGATCGCGGATCGTGTAGGGATCACACGTTCGGTCATTGTAAACGCATTGCGGAAGTTTGAGAGCGCGGGCGTGATCGAATCGAGATCATCCGGTATGAAAGGAACCTATATCAAGGTGGTAAACGACGTCATTTTTGACGAGCTGGAGCAGTTGAAACGCAAAAACGCAAAATAAGAGGTTCAGGACGGCAGATATAAAAGGACTTATAGTACGGCTATAAGTCCTTTTTCGTACCATAGGATGCAAAAAAGCTGCCGGCGGCAGGCTTTTTGCATGGCAAAAAGCCTTTGGCGGATGTTTTTGGGGGACAAAATGCAATATATCTTGTACCTAAAAATGGAAAAAAGCACAATATGATGTAAAAAAATGAAAAAAGTCTTGTGTTTTTTGCAAGATAAACTATAATGAATATGATAGAGTACTTAGGGATGTTTTTAGGAGGGTTGATCATGATCCAGTCAAATGCGTTTAATTATATCAATGTTTTGGACAAAGCAGCAGATGCAAGCTGGAAAAGAGAAGGGATTATCAGCAACAATATCGCCAATGTCGATACGCCCGGCTATAAGCGGAAGGATCTGGATTTTGAGAATGTGCTCAAAGAGGAGCTGGATCATTTTCAGTATGTGCCGCTGGACGAGCGGATTGATCGGGTAGACCTTTCCCGTCTGAATCCGTATGTGCATACGGATTATTCGCAGTTTTCGTATCGTCTGGATGATAATAATGTAGATATTGATACGGAATCCGTAGAGCTGGCATCGGAGCAGTTAAAGTATATGGGATTGACGACCAGCATCAATTCCGAGTTCTCCCGTATGAGGGATGTCATCAAATAAGCTCAGGCGGACGCCTGTCATTAAGATAAAGGAGAGAATACAATGGGATTATTTCAAGCGTTTAATATCAGTGCTTCCGGCATGACGGCGGAGCGGTTCCGCACAGATATCATTGCCGAGAATATTGCCAATGTCAATACGACCAATACCGAGGGCGGAGGTCCTTACCGCAGGAAGGTGGTAACGTTTTCCGAGAGGGACGTGACACCGTTCAGCCAGTATTTTTCCGCTTCCAAAAATGCGCTGGTCGGAAACGGCGTCAAGGTAACGCGCGTTTCGGAAGATTATGAGAACGATTTTATTGAAACCTATGATCCGGCAAATCCGGACGCGGATGAGAACGGATATGTATTTTATCCGAATGTCAACACCGTTACGGAAATGACGAATCTGATCGATGCAACAAGGGCGTATGAAGCAAATGCGACCGCTTTTAA
>CANQCX010000159.1 GCA_947591115.1 uncultured Lachnospiraceae bacterium
GAAGCTATCCCTATATAATCCGTATTTGGCATCGATAAAAGCGGTTTGGCGAAATGCGCTCTGAAATCTCTGTCAGAAAAATGAAAAAAATGCTGCACAAAATTAATCGTCTGCCCGTCCGCACTGCCGTACCCCAGAGTGGTAAATACCGGAGCGCAGCAGGGAGTAATGAACCATCGGTCGGATTTTCCATTTTCTCCATTAAAACAGATATCATGAGGCTCCTGACATTCTGGATTTTGGGAATAATAGGCTATGCTTTTCTGCAAAAATCCAAAATGAGGATGGCCATAACGGTTTTTATATCCCGCGGAAATGACTATGGCAGAGGGTTTTGCCTCCTTAAGCACCACGCTGTAAATATTTTCATCTGTCTGCATCGTACGATAAGAACCATGATGCGGAGCCGCCCAGACTGCATTTGCTGCATTTCCCCAGAAGTTCTTATTTTTTAGTGCAAAAAACGTCTGGCTGGTCGCATCTCCGGGAAAAAGCGCCAGCGGAATATCCCTCTCGCCGTTATTCACATATAACAGGCTGACCACAGAAGATGCATTGTTGACAATGGAGTTTGAGCTTTTTGCATAAGCGTCAAATCCCCATAAGAAGTCTTTTAGCAACGGATCGCTCAGCCATAAATTTTCAAATAACGTTGCAGATTTCTCACAATAGCATTCGGTCAATGCCTTTAATGTGCATAAGGCTCCCTGAAACTTTCTGCCGTTTTGCGCCGGATTTCCTCCTACATACAGATTATGGATCCGATTTGCGCTCTGGCATTCCGCACTCAGCATCTTCTCATACACTTCCTTGCACGACGGAATAAAGACATCGTGTACGCTATGGACAAGGTACCAGAAAACAGCGTCCTCTTTTAAAAAAGGAGAGCAGCTGCAGATATTCATATATGTATCGTTACACGAATACCAATTAGCAGCCGTATTTTCATCCGCATTGGCAAGGTTTTCTCCTTCCTCACCGCTGCGGCATATGTACGGATTTTTTTCATCGTTTATATAGACACCTACGGATTTTTGGCACACATCCCATACGGATTCCATATAGATTCCGGTAACCGCGTTAGAATAGCAAATCCTGCATTTTGTAATCACTCCTGCGGCATTTTCCTCTATCCTTGCCGTATAAACAATATTTTCCAAATATATCGTCCGTTCATAATTGCAGAAGCTTATACCGTCACTGCTGCAGCTTATTTTCAGCGTGCCCTGATCCAGTATTTGTTCCTCTTCATAATATTTTATGTTTCCATCGGTTACTGCAAAATTATTTCCAAACATCATTTGAAATAAAATCGGAACCAGATTCCAATGATCACTGTCCCGATGCGTCAGTATCACAACATCAAAACAGATCCCATTCCCATTTGCAGCTCTTTGCTTCATCTGCGCTACTACATATTCCATAGAAATCCGGCAATAAGAAGAGGTCCGGCTGTTTTCGCTTCCCCCATCCACCAGATACAGTCTGCTCAGATGCTTATCCTCCCAGAATTCGATCAGATTCATTGCCCCTTGTCCCACAGGCAGCATTGATACGACTATGTCCATTTTTCCGCCTCCTGATAAGCTGCATACCATCCAATATGGGAACCGTCGGAAAACAAAAACAGATCGTTCTCCCCTTTCGGCAGTGAGGTTCCCAATATTTCCAAATGAAATTGATGAAGCCGGATCCGATAATCGTCATTTTGTTTTTCCAGCGACACCGAAGAAAATCCGAGTCGGAACACACCCTGCAGTTTCATCTCTCCCGACAAAAACGCATCCGGAAACCGGAACCCGAGATAGTACGCGGCTGTTTTTTCCTCCTCCCAGAACGCGAGCATGATCTGAAACGTCAACACGCCCTGCGAAGACAATTCTCCAAGAGAACCGACCGGAAGATTCCACAAAATCCCCTGATACCGGTTCGCCGGAACCTGCTGCGCAATGGGCGCATTCATTGGAAGAAAGCCTTTCTGCTCCGGTGTTTCTCCCCCCGTTTCTACAAAAACGGAATGCAGACGTACGCCAAACCGATCCGGAAACGAACCGCGCCGCACCGAAAGACGGGCGGCATCCGGCCGAAGCTGTCCATACTCCATTTCCATTCCCGAGGCTCTTTTTTTCAGGTAAAGCTGGGTAAACGGCAGACCTTCCTGCTCCTGATCTCCTCCGTAGCCGAGCATATCCGCCTCTGGAAGCTCCCGACAGGAAAGCACGCCCTCCATTTCAAAAATTCCATCCATATTTTGAGCGACGGTAAGTCCGACCTTCTGAATCCAGACCTTTTCAATTCCGGAATTTTCCAGAGTCCAAAGTACCGCCTGCTTAAGCTGATAAGAAAAAACCGGTTCCCCGTCTTTTTCCTCCATTCGCCCTTCTAAGATCATGCAGTTGCCCTCCGCCGGAGCATTTGCCGACGCTTTCGCCTCAAACAGACGGTTCAAAAGAATTTCCGACGCGCTGTAAAACGATTCGATCTTACTGTTTTTCATGCGGATGCGTATTTCCGTCGTCAAAAAATCATAATCCGGAGGCTGTTTGCCATACTGCAGCTTTTCATCGGAGGCATAGTCGATCAAACTGCTGATACGGGACGGCTCCAGCATCAGCAGTCCGGCGTCATCCTCGATCAGCCGCCCTGCTTTTATGATCAGATACGATGCATAAAAGCTTTCCTGCGATATGCCGTTCATGAGAAAACGCACTTCCTTTGGCATTTGATCCATAAAAACCGCCGCATGGAAAATCAGCATTCCACGAAATTCTTTTTCTTCCACCGCCTCGATCAGTTCCTCATAGCCTTCTTTTACCGTTCCGTCGTCCGTATAGGCATTGCGGAGCGCCTGATCCAATACGGCGCAGTGTTCCCGCTCCTGTGCGATCGTCCGATCTGCGGTATATTTAAGAAAAATCAGCGTTGGATTGCGGTCCTTCCGCCAGTCTTGAGGAAGCAGGGAAAAAACGATTCCGTCCGCCGCAAAACGAAAACCGTCAGAAGGAGCCGCCTCCTGAAATTGTTCTGCAGAATCCATATACAAAAACAGCTCCCTGTCCTGAAATTTCTGCTGCAGTTGTTCGGAAATTTGTTCCCAGCGCAACTGCGGCACGCGACTTGTTTCTTCTATATTGGCAAAACCAACCCAGTCGTACCGGTTTTGCCGGATTTGAACCAGCATTCCCTGCGGCGTAACTGCGCATACGCCATCCTCCTGCTCCGCCTGCTGCAGATGCTTAGTTCCGGTCAGAAGCAGCCGCCGCTTCCGGTATAAAAACGCATCAAAATCCTGCAGGGTATCGTCCGTACCCTCGATTTCCCGAAACGGGAGCATGGGAAACGGCGGCGAAGCCTCCGGATAAACGGCAGCCGGAATTTCCAGCAGCCGAAACCCCGCCGCGGCTTTGGAGGAATGCAGCGCCGCCGTATCCGGCTGGCAGTAATATGTGCTGCTTCCGGACAAGCTTACCCACGAAACCGTTCCCCAGTTTTTTGCTTCTTCCTGCCCGCAGTACGCGCTTTGATGCGGAACAAAGCAAAGGCCGGCTCCTTTGGCGCATCCGAAATACTCGGTTCCCGTCATGCCGCACAGCAGACGGGTTTCCTCCTCGATGCGAAACGAACCGCTGATGCCCAGATAATATGTCGTACGCGCGCAAAGACTCCCTTCTTGGTTCCGATAGGCAAGTATCGGTTTTTCCTCAAAAACAAGCGAAGCGCCGGAAAGCGCCGTTAGCGTAATTTCTTTTCCCGCAACCGATGCAAATCGGGTTCGGAAACGGTTTCCCTCCAGATTAAAAAATGTCCGGTTCTCGTTTTTCGGTATCTGGGGGGACAGTCGAAAGTCCAAAGACAGCGCCCCCTCCGGAACCAGAACGCGGTTTTTCAGACACGAAACAAAACCGTTTTCCTGCGCCGCTTCCTCCAAGTCCTGCATGTTTCTTCCATAGTACATGCCAATATCAAACGCTTCCGGAAACTGTCTGCTCTCCTCCTCGGACAGCGCGAGCGTTCCCATAACGGCGCCGCATTCTTCTCCCGATGTCCCGACGGTAAACGTCATGGTGCTCCCTGCGGCGTACATACCGTTGGACCGCACTCCGTATTTTCCGTTTTGCGCGTAGGAAAATACAAACCGGTCTTCTGCGGTAAGTTTCTCCCAGGGCTCCGCCACAAAACAAAAACGTCCCAGAAACAGCAGCTGCGTTCTTGTGCTTTCCTCCAGAAAACTGCATTTCCAGTAAAACCAATACTCCTCTGGATTTTCAACCCACAAAAACAGCAGCTTCCGTTTCCACCGCTTCCGGTATTCCACCGCATTTTGAATAAACGCCTCCGCGTTTTCCACCGGCTGGGGGCAGAACAGATACTCCCCGTCTCTTGCAAGGCTTTCCGCCAGCGAGAGAGTATCCGCTTCTGCGCCGTCCTGCAAAAAGCAGTACATTGCGTCGTTTTGATATACGCTGCAGCTTCCCTGATAAATCCGGTTTAAAAGAAGTTCTCCCATATCAAACCTCTATTCTGTCTCCCTGAAGCAGCGGCATTTCCTCCCACTGCTCCTCCAATACGACCGGTATTTCTTCTCCAAACGCATTTCTCCGGTAAAACCGAAGCCGGCC
>CANQCX010000160.1 GCA_947591115.1 uncultured Lachnospiraceae bacterium
GGATATCGGAAAGAAATGATCCTCGATAGCTCAATGGTAGAGCACTCGGCTGTTAACCGAGTTGTTGTAGGTTCGAGTCCTACTCGGGGAGTTTAACTCTTGTTTTTGACCAAAGGATAGTCAGTTTGAACCCTATCCGGAGGATATATATAAGGTGACTTAGCCAAGTGGTAAGGCGTGGGTCTGCAACACCCTGATCGTCGGTTCAAATCCGTCAGTCACCTTTATTTTTATTGAGTAAGATAAGAAAGATATTCTTCCAGACACATATTTTTTTCATACATTTCTTTTGCGGCTTCTTTTCCCACATAACGGTAATGCCATGGTTCATAGATAATGCCTGTCATGCTGCTTTTTTCGTTCGGATAGCGCAGAACAAACCCGTATTTCCAACTGTTTTTCATAAGCCATTTTTGCACCTTTGTTTTTTCTTGCGAAGAATCCAGTCTTTGGTTGGAAACATCGACAATATCAAGGGCAAGGCCGAGCTGATGCTCGCTGGTACCCGGGATCGCGACGGATTTTGCAGTTTCAATTGCCGCTTTTTGCGAGGAATACCCCTGCGCGATATATTTGTTGATTTCATTTTGAAAAAGGGTTTCCTGCTTTTGGGCGGTACGGTAGGAAGAACAGATTAAGGGATCAAATCCCGCTTTTCTGCAGTCGTCCATCATATCCTGTAAATCCGGATAGCATCGGGAGTCGATCGCCTGATTATTTTTCAACTGCGTCAATTCAATAGAATAGTTTTTTGGAAGAGGATTTTCCGAATTTACCAAAGTAAGATACCATGGGAGATTCTGGCTGGCAGTGTTGCTGTTCTGCGTGGAAAAAGCGTCAGCTTTGTTCTCTTCCGGAAGAACGGAAACAATGGAATTCTCTTTGTAATCCGTAAACAAAAGCTTTGATATTTCCCGTATGGACTGGAAAATATGAAAAGAAAGAAAGAGAAAGAAAAAAATCAAAAGCAGACAGACGCTTCGGTATGTCCAGACTTGAAATAACTTTACCTTCCTGCGCATTTTTCGGTTGTTTTTTAAATTTTTTGGTTTTTCGTTCATCATTCATTACCTCGCTTCTGATGTTTATCATAGCGGGGTAAATATTAGAAATGACCTCTTTTTGCCATCCTTTTCCCATCATTGGTTAAAATATAACAAATAATCTTTTTCTTCTTTAGAAAAAGTAAGGTATGCCTTCTTTCCGGAATAATCCTCCATGAGATAAAAGCAGCTGCTGTTATCTTCATTGCTAATAAGGCTGAATTGGTAAAGATTATCCTCCGAATTATAATAATCGGTCAAAAATTTAAGAAAATAGTCGGAAAAATGCTCCGGCTCGAAAGCCTCAAAATCTTTTCGTGAGCTGTAGCTATTGATCATAAAGGCTACCATTTTCCGACTCTGGTCGTCCATAAAAAGCGTAGCGGAGACATTGTTTTGAAAAAGAATTTCCACGTTCCATATCACAGCGGTAGAGGCGTAGGAACGGTTTGATTCTGCAGAAGAATATCCTATGATATCGTCTGCGGCTGCGGATTTTGATTGCGAGCTGGTCTTTTGAGAAGAGGCTTTGCTGATCGCAAGAAAAGGACGGATGTAATGGGAGGATATATTTTCAACCGGAACCCAGAAGCCATAAGAGGACATCTTTTTTAAAACCTGTAAAGTGCTGTTATAGATTTCATCGGAAGTGCTGGAAGCGTTATCCTCCGAAAAATCCATTGTATAGGAAAGATTCTGAAAAAGCGTTATGGTATTGATGAAATCCGAAGAATAGTAAAACTGCGTCTGTTCAATGGGATACTGGTTTATTTTTGACTGAATCTGCCTGTTTTGATAGGAAAAGATAAAAGAAGGCAGGAAAAAACCGCTTCCGGCAAGTAAAAGAGTCAATAAAAAACCCAAAGTAACGGAGATATATTTTTTCATAGCCTGCCTCCTTTTAATTCTACGGAAACAATCGTTCCCTTATTTTCTTCGCTTTCAAATGAAATGCTGCCATGATGCAGCGTTACGATTTTCTCGCAGAGCGTTAAACCAAGTCCCGCTCCGCCCTGCGCGCGTGAACGGGATTTATCCGCGCGGTAGAAGGCTTCCGTAATATGGGCAAATGATTCTTTTGGTATGCCTCTGCCATTGTCGGAAACGGTAATCCGGCATCCGTCCAAAGTCATGCAGCAGGTAATCCGAATTTTGCCGTTTTCCGTAATCGCGCGCCGCGCGTTTTCCATGAGATTGATTACTAGTGAGGTAATCAGATCCGGTTCCAGTAAACAAATCCCCTTTTCGCACTGTGTTTCTAATTGAATCTGCTGTTTGGCGTATTCTTCTTTGTGGTAGTGAACAAGCGTCTCGATTAGTTTTGCAGGAGAAGCGGGAGTCAGTTCAATTTCTTTCTGATCCGCGACCAGTATGTCCAAAAGCGTCAAAGACAGTCTTTCCAGCCGTTTTCCTTCTGAAAAAATGTAATTGGCAGCGTTTAGTGCGTCTTCTTTGGACAGATTTTTGCTGCGCAGCAGATCCGAGTAGCCGATAATAGAGGTCATCGGCGTTTTGAGTTCATGGGTAAAACTTCCGATAAATTGTTCCTGCCGCTCCATTGCCGCTCCCAGCTCCTCTATATGGTAAAGAAGATGATCCGTCATCTGGTCAAATTCTTTGGAAAGAGTTCCGATTTCATCGGATGTGCGGATATTGCTGCGGCACTTGTAGTTTCCTTCCGCGATTTCTTTGGAGGCTTTGGAGAGTTTCATAAGCGGGCGCGTGAGAAAGTAGGATAAAATATAGGAAAATACGGCGCATAAAAACAACAGCAATAAAAAGATCCGGACGTAAATTCGCTGCTGCTGCAGGTAGGTTTCATAGACGGAGGAAATATCAAACGCAACATCCAGATTCAAAGGGGTATATCCGATGGAAAACGAGCCGGATACCTGAAGGTAAATGAGCTCGTCCGATATAGGGACAACGGTATAGACACAGTGCGTCATATCCGCGCGATCGGATAGATCATAGAGTGCTCCGGCATATTCCCCCTGTGAATAGATGTTTTTTTCGTCCGAAGTCAGCCGGATAGCGGACCAGTTGGATTTCTGCGCCGATAATTGATTCAGGATTTTTGAAATATCGCTTTGCGTGTACCAGCTTTCCATATTATTTGCGAGCCAAAGCGTATTTAAAATCATCTGGTAAGAAGCAATTGCGGATTTTTCCTCCTGCCGGAGAGCATTTTGGAAGGACAGGGAGATCAGGGAGCTTCCCCCGATCCCGAATAATACGGACATCAGGGCGATCATGCAGAACATTACTTTTATTCGAAATTTCATGGCAGTACCTCAAGCCGGTAACCGACTTTATTGACCGCTTGAAGTTCTTTTTCCCAATGGACTTTTTTCCGAAGCCGCTGAATATGAAGATCTACGGTTTTGCTGCCGTAGTCGTATTCTTTTTCCCATATCCGTTCATAAATGGTTTCCCGATACAGCGCGGTGTTGGGATTTTGGGCGAACAGCAGCAAAAGCTCATATTCTTTTGGGGTAAGGGAAATTTCTTCTTCTTTGCGGTAGACCTTTCGTGAACGGGAATCAATGGTAAGTCCCGCAATTTCAATTAGATCGGAGGTTTTGTGGTAGCGGCGCAGCACGACATCCACCCGAGCGAGAAGCTCGATGACCTCAAACGGTTTTACGATATAATCTTCCGCTCCCATGCGAAGTCCCCGAACCTTGTCGTGGACAGAGTTTTTTGCGGTAATAAAAATGACCGGAACTCCAAGCGGGCGGATGAATTCCATCAATTCAAAACCATCGATAACCGGAATCATAATATCCAACAGAATCAGATCATAGGAAGTCTCAGAAATTTTATCTGCAGCGCTTTCTCCGTCAAAGGCGCAGTCGCAGACATATCCTTCGTTTTTTAAACTAAGCTTGATTAAATTGGAAATGGGTATTTCATCCTCAACAATCAGAATACGTATCAATGGAATGTCCTCCTTTTCTCATAGTGTACATCATTTTTTCATCAAAATGGCAACAAATTGAAACAAAATCAGCTTTTTGTGACACTGTATATATGAAACGTTTCAAAAAAAATCCAAAAATGATATTCTTAATAAAAAGAATGACAGTAACATGGAGAAGCAATGAACGAAGAACGGATTCTGATAAAAAAAGCAAAACATGGAGATACCGATGCATTTGCGGCATTATATGAGCAGATTTATGAAAAGCTGTACCGTTTTGCATTTTATACGTTGAAAAATGCAGAGGATGCGGAGGATGTCGTAAGCGATACGATTGCGGACGCTTTTGTTTCCATAAGGAAGCTAAAATCGGATGAGGCTTTTTCCACATGGATTTACCGGATCTTATCCAATAAATGCAATCGGAAGCTGCGTCAGTATTATCAGGAGCGTGAGCGGCTTTCCCATCAAAAGATCATGGAGGATAGGGAGGTATGGGAAAACAAAACCGAGGAATATATCGAGGTGCGGAAATCCTTTTTTGATCTGAAGGACGAGGAACGGATCATAGTCGGAATGCATATTTTCTTAGGCTATAAAACAAGGGAAATTGCAGAAATCTTAAAGATGAATGAAAATACCGTTCG
>CANQCX010000161.1 GCA_947591115.1 uncultured Lachnospiraceae bacterium
CCGGAGGTAAAAACAATCTCTTTTTCCTGTACTTTTAATGTTTTTGCCAGAATTTTTCCTGCATTGCTGATATAACGCTCCGCCGTTACGCCCATATGATGCATGGAGGAGGGATTCCCATAATCCTGCGTCATGATCTGCGTCATAAGCGCCACCGCCTCCGGCAGACAGCGTGTTGTTGCCGAATGATCCAAATATGCTTCCATCTTTCTCTGTCCTGCTGCTTTCCTTTCCGTAACACTACGGTTCCAATTCATATCCCAACATGGCAAGCACCGCCAGTCCCGCCGTTTCCGTACGCAATATCCGCCTGCCCAGTGAAATGCGGGAGTTCTCCGGAAACGCCTGAATTTCTTCCGGCGAAAATCCGCCCTCCGGTCCGATAAAAATACCGATTTTCTGTCCCTGTGCAAGTCCTTGTAATACGGCGCGCGTCTGCGCCATGCCGCGCGCATGTTCATAAGGCGCCAATACGACGTCCATCCGGTCCGCCAGCGCAAGCGCGTCCGTCCACGAAACCGGAAGCTGCACGTTTGGAATGATTGTACGCTTGGACTGCTTTGCCGCGCTTTCCGCGATCGCCTGCCAGCGTTTCTGCCTGCCCGCCGCTTTTTTCTCGTCCAATTGAACCACGCACCGTTTCATCGCTACCGGAACGATCTCATAGACGCCAAGCTCCACCGCCTTTTGAATGATCAGTTCCATTTTATCGTTTTTGGGCAAGCCCTGAAACAGCGTGATGCGGCTGCAAAGCTCCGTTTTTTCTGTGTCCTCTTCCTCTATATCGGCCAATACTTCCTTTGGCTGTATACTCTGCAGCCTTGCGAAATACGACCTGCCGTCCGAAACGCTGATCCGGATCCGTTCGCCCTGCTTCATCCTCAAAACATTGCCGATGTGGTTGACATCCGCTCCGATGATGCGGATTCTCTGACCGTTTACCTGCTCCGGTTCTACAAAAAACTGATACATATTTCCTCTAATTTCTGCGCGCGGTAATGTTTACCCACTCGCCCTGACGGTTGACCTCTATGACCTCCAAACCGGCCTGCTCGATCGCCTCCCGAACCTGCGCTTCCTTAAAATCAATGATTCCGGATGTGATAAAATAGCCGCCCGATTTTAAAAACCGCCCGACGACCGCGGTCATCGGTATGATCACATCGGCAAGAATATTGGCCACGACAAGATCATAGCCGCCTCCGACCGTTTCGCGCAGCGTTTCATCGTCGATCAGATTTCCGACATAAAATGCGGTTTTGGCATTTTCCAGATGGTTGATCGCCAGATTATCCCGCGTGGAGATCATGCAATCCCGATCCAGATCCGTTCCGACCACTTCCGACGCGCCCAGCTTCAATGCGGTAATCGAAAGGATGCCGCTGCCGCAGCCGATATCCAGCACTCTGGGATGTTCTCCGTTTCGGATGTATTTGCAGAGCTGGCGGATGCATAACTGGGTGGTTTCATGCTTTCCTGTCCCAAAGGAAATCCCCGGATCGATTTCAATCAGGATTTTTCCTTTTTCTTCTTCTTTTTGTTCTTCCCACGTCGGCTTGATCAGGATATTCTCAATGGTAAACGAAGAGAAATATTTTTTCCAGTTATTGATCCAGTCCAGATCCTCCGTTTCCGAAGAAGAAATTTCCCCGCTTCCGACATCTACCGTCCCGCGCAATGCTTCCAGTCCGCGTTTTACGCGCTTTAACAATTCCGCCGGATCGCCGCTGCCTTCCTCTACATAAAAACTGACCCTGCTTTTGCCCTCATCCTTAGGAAGCTCCGGCAGAAAATCAATAAACATATCCGCCTGATCTTCTTTGGACAACGGTACATTGTTTTCAATTTCAATGCCTTCGATGCCAAGCTCCATGAGCATGGCACTCATATAATCCTCTGCAGCGGTTGTCGTTGCTATGGTGTACTTTTTCCATTTCATGATCGAACCATCCTTCATTTGCACATTACATCAATTATAGCCAACTCTTTCTTTTATTTCAATGATAAAATAGAATTATATTTCGCAATTATATTTTGCTTTCGATTTCGCTTCTTTTCCAGATCAGGTTCCGCAGCTCCGCCAGATAGGTCCACGTCCCGTCTTTGTTTTTTTCCGGAAAAACACACTGCAGAAATAGAAGTTCCGCCGGATTTTCCTGCTCTCTATGAGCATAAAGCAGCGCGGATGTCTGCGTCTGCAGCGGATGCCGCTCCGGAAAATACAAAATCCGTTTTGCATCGCTTTTTCCGGCAACGCGGTCCATGCAAAGATCCAGCTCCAAAACGGTCTGGGTGAAATCCGCCCCGTTGTCCGGCGCATAACACAGCCAGAAATGCTGCTTCGGAAGGAGTACGCCGCCCTCCGCCGCTTCCAGCCATCTCAAACGTTTTGCCAAAACCGGTACCTCTTTCAGCAATCCCCCGAACAAAAGGGTAACCTCCTCGTCGCTGCACTCCGGATATTGCTCCAGCCATTTGCGCGCTTGCTCCGATAGACGGTTCTTTTCCCGCTGATCGTGCTTAAGCTGCTTTAATATTTTCCGGTATTCTTCCACGCGGGAAACCACTTGGACGAATCGGATATTGTGCTGCACCCAAACGGTATAATGCTCCGCCGCTACGTTGCATTTTTGAAACCGGCGGTAATATCCGCTGCCTTTTTCGTATTCGCAGAGACGGATATATCCGTATGCAAGTTTTAAAAACGCTTCCGCATAGGCGGGATGCGCCTGCAGAAGCTGCGCCGTTTTTTCAGCGTATTCCAGCGCCTCTTTTAACGCGTCCTCCCGAACCGTATCTCCGTTCTCGTCTACATTCGGAGCGGAAAACAGCTCGTCCACGATACGCAGGGAACACATCATCGCTTCCAGCTTCAGCATATTTTCTTCGTATGTGCTTCGAACGGAAAGCGCACGCGCATAAAATGCCGAAAAATCGTAATTTTCCTGTATCTGCTCCAATCCCGCCAATTCCATCTGCGTATTGCCGTACGCATATACGGCAATCGCGGGCAGGGATGCAAGATGCCGCTCCAAATCCTCCCCTGCCTGTTCCTTCATATAATGCTCCGCCGTTTCAAATACGGTTTTGTATCTTTCCAGAAGCCACTCCTCCGGAAGCGGCGGCATCTGCGGAAAACTGTGAATTTCTTTCATCAGATAATACCGCTGTGGCAGCTCCGTCTGCAGAATCGCTTCCATGTCGCGGCTGATTGCATCGAGAACCGGCTTGGGATCGCCCATTGCCATATGAATGACGCGCAGCGAGCTTACTTCATAACAGATGCGCTTTTCCCGCATGGATTCCGGCGCCAGAAGTTTTTGCATCTCATCATAGCTTTTCTGGGCAAATTCCCTTGTCATTTCCTGTTCGCCAAATTCTATTTTTAGATTTTCCAGCGCGATCCTGTCCTCTGCCCGTTTTTCGTTCAGAAAATTCCGGTATTCCTCCCAAAGCCGCCGGATCTCCTCCTGGCTTTTTTTCAGTACGCATGCGGTCAGAATCAGATTGGAATATATGATATGTATCAGATCTTTATCCGTTTTTTGCCGGATCAGATCTGCGGCTTTTCCGTAATATTGAAATGCTTCCAGATGATTTCCGTAGATCCGGCACATCCTGCCGTAATTGTTAAAGATCTGCATACGGATCTCATCGTCTTCTTTTTCTTTTAGCGCGTTAAGCGCCTGTTTCATTTTCTTTTTTGCTTTTTCCAGATTTCCGTTTGCTTCTGCCTGAAGAGACAAAAACATTTTATACCATGCGCTGTCCTTTTCATTTGTTTCCCTGATCCATTCCGCTGCCTTTCGAATGCTACCAAGCTCTATCAGCAAATAGCCGTACCGCTGTTTCCAATAATTTTGATCCTTTGCCGATAATTTTTCGGTATCAATAAGCGTCAGCTCCTGATATGCTTTGATGGGGTCCTGCCGCTCTTTCTGCATCAGATGTTTCATTTTCTGCATGGCACGCGAGGGAACATATTTTAAAAACATGCCGACGCACGCATCCACAGCCAGATTTCCCGCAAAGATCAGCCAGCCGTACCGCAAGGAAAGTCCCGCGTGAAAATATCCTTCAATGGAAATCAAATGCAGCGCAATGACCAATCCCAGCGACAGCCGTCCGCGCAGCGTTTTTCCGTAACCCTTCCACCTGCCGGAACGGTAGATCACGCCCGCCGCGGTCAGCAATGCCGCCGTATAGATCAAAAGCGCAGCAACCCTATGATTTTCCCGAAAATAGTCAAACAGTAATTCAATAACCGTAGATAACATAACTTCTCCCAGCCAAAATATTTTATCATCATACCATTTTATCTATTATTTGTAAAGTATTCTGCATACCAACAGGCAGAGGCAACAGGCAGAGGAATGCGGCAGTGTTTCAAAAAAAACGAGGCTGTGTACTAATTATTTAGTGCGCAGCCTCTTCATCATAGACAACAAGGTCAAATACAAACGTTTTTAGTGCTTACATTAGATCATCTTTCTCAGAATGTCTTGGTCTTCCTTGCTTATCTTCAAACCATTCATAGCGTCTTTCATGCTTAGATGGAATGATTCCATGGCGTTCTTAAC
>CANQCX010000162.1 GCA_947591115.1 uncultured Lachnospiraceae bacterium
GTAACCGTTCGAAAATCCAATGCCAGCGGAAGCAGCGTCTCTATCATCGCTCCGTAATCCTTTTCTTCCATAACGCCCATGATAAAATGAAATTTTTCGCGGGGATAGAGCATACGCAGGCTTTCCGCCAGCGCGTTTACACCATGCCCGTTGTGCGCGCCGTCCACCATCAGAAACGGAGTTTCCGACAGCACCTCCATGCGCCCCTTCCACACAGCCTTTTCCAGTCCCCGACGCAGCAGCTCCTGCGAAACGTTTTCTCCCAAAACGATTTTCGCCGCCAGCATTGCCGCAGCCGCATTTTCCCATTGATGAACACCTTTCATTTTTAGGAAAAAATGACGTACCTCCTCGATTTCCTTCTGGGAAACGACCCAAAACGCCGGAGCGTCTTCTTTCTTTTCTGCATAAATTCCTGCAAAGTGATTTTGAATTGCCATAAATGCTTCTTTTTCCTGACGCTCTAGGACAAGAGGGCAGCCGTACTTTAGGATTCCCGCCTTTTCTTTTGCGATTTTTTCCAAAGAATCTCCCAAGATCTCCGTATGGTCAAGTCCGATCTTTGTAATGACGGCGGCCTTTGGCGTTCCCAGCGCATTGGTGGAATCCAGCCTGCCTCCCAGTCCCGTTTCTATGACCCAAATGTCGCATTGCTGTTCCCGAAAATAGAGAACCGCCATCAAAAGGCAGTAATCGAACATCGTTCCGGTCACTCCAAAGTCGGTGCTCAGCAGCCGTTTTCCGAGCCTTACCACGTCCTCTTTGGGAATCTGCTTCCCGTTGACGGTAATCCGCTCCCGAAAGTCCATCAGATGCGGCGAAGTAAAGGTTCCGACACGTTTGCCCGCCTGAATCAGAATGCTGCTTAAAAAAGCGCAGACGGAACCCTTTCCGTTTGTTCCCGCAACATGCACAAAGGGACAGTCCCATCCGGAATGTCCCATTTTTTCCAGCATCCGCCGCGACGTTTCTACTCCGGGAAGATTCCCGAAGCGCCGCGCGCTGCTGATCGCTTCTATGATATTTTCATAAGTATCGTATTGCTCCAACACGTCTTTGTTCTCTCCTGCTGCCTTTTGGCGCATTTTCTTTTTATTATAGCGCATTTTTGACAAAGAGAAAAGACGATACCGGACGAAAATACCGGACGAAAATGCCGGACTATACGACCATGATGACGCCGCCGTCATTGGCGTACATGCTGGATACGCCCGCGGTATTTACGATCAGGATTTCCTTAAACTTCGCCAGCTTTTCGATCTGAGCCTTTACAAACTGCGCCCGCTCCGGACAATTGCAATGCGAAATGGCAAGGATGCGGTTTTCGCAGTTCTTTGTTTTTAAAAGCATATCCGAGACCATCTTTTCCAGCGCCTTTTTCATCCCGCGCGCCTGACCGAGCTGCTGGATGGAGCCTTCCTTCGTGGAACCCATAACCGGTTTGATGTTCAGCGTATTGGCAACAAACGCCTTGATGTTGCTTAACCGCCCGTTCTTGCGCAGCGTCTCGAGGCTTTCCAGTACAAAGAAGGTATTCATGGAATTGATGTACTCCTCTACTTTTTGCACGACCTCCTCGAAATCCGCTCCGGCCTCCTCCATTTCCTGCGCCTTTAGACCGATGATCGTTTCCCCGATGGAAGCGGAACGGGAATTAAATACATAGATCTTCTTCGCATCTCCATGCTCCTCCTGATATAACTTTGCCGCAAGTACGGCGCTGTTATAGGAGCCGCTCAGCTTTCCGGATAACGTGACCACATAAATATGCTCCGCCTCTCCCTCGAATGCATTGATATAGCTTTCCGGCGACGGACAGGCGGATTTCGGTCCCCGCAGGCTCTCCTTTACTCTCCGCAGAAAATCCTTCTGGTCAAAGCTTTCGTCGTCGCGGATGGTAACCCCGTCCACCTCCAGCTCCAGCGCAACATTGCAAAAATGCCCGTCGGCTTTCATTTCATCCGACAATTCTCCGCAGCTATCAATGACAATCTTATAACTCATATCGTTCCTCTCTTTCCCGATGCCTTTCTATTTGGGGTGCGCTTTGCGCAAATTCGACAAAAAGGTTTACGCAACCCGATAAGATGTTATCTTTTTCCATCTAATGTAGTTTTCATTACTACATTATCTTAACACCAAAGCCATCATTTGAAAAGCGGGATTCAAAGAATTTATATTTTTTTAAGATTTGCATTCCGTTTTTCCATGCTTGACCGCAGATTCCATCCGCGTTAAAATATTCCCATGATTGCATTACAGCTTACGGATATTAAAGATTTTATGAATAAACTATTGCGGAGCGACACCTTCGACCATTTTCTTCTTCAGGAGGCCGTAATCCGCAGCACCGCCGCATATACGATCGACGGCCGCATTTCCAACGCGGGATATTCCTCCGCCGAATTGGAGGAGCTGGGACTTTCCGGTCATCCCGCCCTGCCGTTTTCCATGCTGCGCGGAAACTGCTTTGACCTCATCAAGGGAAAAAAGACACCCGTATTCTTTCAGTTTGTCTTTTTGCTTTCGCCGGATAACCTTGCCCGAACTCTCGCCGCTACCCACAGCAGTTATACCGTAAACGACATCTCCGGCATCTGCCTGAACCTGAAATATCAAAACAATCTCCTGACGCTGACCACCGGAATCTCCTATCGGATCTTTTCTACCGATAAGGAGTTAGAAAGCGAATGGGACAAAATGCTTCCGAAGTTTCTGGCAAAAAACGGGATCGCATTTGAACCTGTCGGCTAAACCGTCACACAGAATGAAAAAAGATAGGATCAGATTCTTTACTTTTTAGAACTGATATGTTATGCTATCTCTAGTTGCTTTTGCAACATTATATTTTTTTGGAGGTACTTTCGATGAACAAAGGTACGGTTAAGTGGTTTAATAACCAAAAAGGCTACGGATTCATTACCGGAGAAGACGGAAAGGATGTATTCGTACATTATTCAGGACTTATGATGGAAGGATTCAAATCCCTCGAAGAAGGCGCTGCAGTCGAGTATGAGATTACCGAAGGCGCAAAAGGTCCGCAGGCAACCAATGTCACAGTAGTACAATAACTGCTGCACTAATCTAGTTTCTATGTACCTTTTTCTTTGTAATAAAATTGTTTTATTCAGAAATAAGATATTGGATTCCATGATTAAGAAGACGCCGATACCGTTTCATACGGTATCGGTTTTTTCTTGCATCATGAGAATTCCGTCATATGATTGCGATACCACTTCGGAAGCAGATTCTTCTGGCATTTTTCATTTTTTCTTTCCGAAATCCCCATCGTATGAAAATACTGCTTCCACAATTCCTCATACCGATCCGGTACTTCCTCAAAATCCGCCAAAAAACTTTTGTCGGTCACAAAGAAGGGTTCCGCTCCGACTGCATGGACCACGCCATAGCACCGTTTTTCATCGTAAATCATAAAATTTTCATTCGGATAGCGGTCCAAAAAATGTTCCATAAGAATCGGAAGCACATTGCACTTTGGCTCTATTTTGGAAAAAAGGAACCTGCCGGTATCTCGAAAACGCAAAAAACCATACAGCTTATTGCATTCATTGGCAACTTTTCGTGATAACTCCATCACACGCATCACATAAGGATCCGACAGATATTCCCGAATCCGGCTCCCCGTAGAAAACGCCCGCACCAGATATCCCAATACGATACTGGCACGCTCCTCCTCAAAATGGCAGAGCGCATAAAATACCGTACGGTAAACCGAAAATCCCAGCTTCTTCTGAATTGCCCAAACCGTCTTTTCCGCCTTGCAGGAATCGGAGGCTATGTTGATTTCTTCCGCGAACAGCCGGTAATTTCCTTCCTTTCCGATCTGAATCGCGATGGAATCCGTATAAGGCTCCGTAAAATGCTTCTTGTACACAAATGCATCGTAGATTGCCGTAAAGATGCCATCCAGCGAATCTTCACAGCACAACACCAATTGTCTGCTCATATCCTTAATAAAAGTCCTCTCTGTCAAACAGCGAAAGCTGCTCATAGACCTGCATCGTTTCTCTCTGCGCAAACAGCTTCGCCGGCTGTTCATTGTAAATCAGATGACGGGTAATATATCCCTCCTCCAGCTTGGTCGGATACATCATCCTCCCGCCGCAGGTAATAAAATACAGCGCCCGCTTTAAAACGACTCCCATCTTTTTTAAATCCGAAAAATCGAGCATGGCATGGCGTCTCGCCGCCAGTATCCGCTGTGCGCTCCTTGTCCCGATTCCCGGAACGCGAAGCAGCGTATAATAATCCGCCCGATTGATCTCCACCGGAAACCACTCCAAATGCTGCACCGCCCAGTGGCATTTGGGATCCATCTGCACATGAAAATTCGGCTTCTGCTCCGACAATAGCTCATCCGCTTCAAATCCATAAAACCGGAGCAGAAAATCCGCCTGATACAAACGATGCTCCCGCAAAAGCGGCGGGCCCTGCACCGGCATGGGAAGCTGCGGATCCTGATTGACATTGATAAACGCCGAATAAAAGACGCGCTTCATCTC
>CANQCX010000163.1 GCA_947591115.1 uncultured Lachnospiraceae bacterium
TCCGGCGATACATACGCAATTATCAATGGCAATCCGGGCATTATGCTTTCTATGGAGAAGCAGACCGGCTACTCTACGGGAGAGGTAACGGATCGTATTTTAGATCGTTTTGATTCACTGGAAAAAGAAACGGAAGGACTGCATTTTTCCGTACTGATGGATCAGGGCGTATACATTGATATGATCGTTGACAGCGTCATCCAGAATATGCTGGTAGGAGCGGTTCTGGCAATTATCGTTCTTTTGTTTTTCCTAAAGGATTTCAAGCCGACGCTGATCATTGCATGTTCGATACCGCTTTCGGTCATTACGGCAATCGTGCTTATGTACTTTACCGGTATCAGCCTGAATATCATTTCCATGTCCGGACTGGTGCTGGGGATCGGAATGCTGGTGGACAATTCGATCGTTGTCATTGAAAATATATACCGTTTGCGGGGAGAAGGGTATTCGATCCGGAAAGCGGCTGTGGAGGGAGCTTCTCAGGTAACGGGAGCGATCGTGGCTTCCACGCTTACAACGGTCAGCGTATATGCGCCGATTATCTTTACGGAAGGCATTACCAGACAGTTGTTTGTGGATCTGGCGCTTACCATCGCCTTTACGCTGCTGGCGAGTCTGGCGGTGGCATTGACGTTTGTTCCGGCGCTGTCCTCCGCGGTTTTGAAAAAGACGCGTGAGATCCGTTATCCATGGTTTGACGCTTTTAAACGTTTTTACGGAAAATGCCTCGAAGTATGTCTGCGGTTTAAGCCGATCGTGTTTATCGTGGCGATCGGTCTGCTGGTGCTGTGCGCCGCAGGCGCCTTGTCGCGCGGTATGACCTTTATGGATATGGATATGGAAACGAACCAGCTTTCGGTCAGCATTTCCGCAAAAGAGGACGAAACCATGACGTTTGAGGAGCTGACGGAATATTCGGACGAGGTCATTGAAAAAATTTCCGACATAGAGGGGATTCAGACGATCGGTGCGATGGCGGGAGGAGGCTCCTCCTTGAGCCTTTTGGGCGGAAATGCAGAAAGCGTTACCATGTACATCCTTTTGGATGAGGATTCCAAAGCCTCTTCCTCAGAAGTGGCAGAGGAAATTCTTGACCGCACAAAGGACATGGATTGTCTGGTAAGTACGAATACCTCTTCTATGGATTTTTCCGCTTATTTCGGGCAGGGACTTTCCGTTGAAATTAAAGGGCAGGATCTGCAGACGCTTCAGGAGCTTGCAAAACAGACGGCGGAAATCCTTTCTGAGGTGGAAGGAACGCAGGATATTGAGGATGGTCTGGATGATGAAACTCCGCAGCTTTCCATTACGGTAGATAAGGAAAAGGCGGCCGAATACGGTTATACGGTCGCGCAGGTGTTCCAGCTTGTATACGGGAAAATGGCGTCAAGCACATCGGCGACGACAGTGACTACGGACATAAAAGATTATGAGGTTTATGTGCAGACGAAAGAGCAGTCCGACGCACAATTAGAGGATATCCGCAATCTTACCTTCCACTGGACGGACAAAGAGGGCAATGAAAAGGATGTGCCGCTGAGCGATATCTGTAAAATAGAAGAAACGACGACATTAAGTACGATTAACCGCGAGGCGCAGAACCGCTATCTTGCGGTTTCCTGCGGAATCGACGAAGACCACAATGTAACGCTGGTCAGCAACGAAGTCAGCCGCCGTCTGAAAGAACTGGATATTCCGGAAGGCTATTCCATTGAGATGGCGGGAGAGGATGAAACCATCAATGAATCGATGGATCAGATGGTACTGATGCTTTTGCTTTCCGTTGTGTTTATCTATCTGATCATGGTTGCCCAGTTCCAGTCTCTGGTATCGCCGTTTATTATCATGTTCTCCATTCCGCTGGCTTTTACCGGAGGATTTTTGGCGCTGTTTCTTTCCGGAGACGAGGTCAGCATCATTTCCATGCTTGGGTTTATCATGCTGGCGGGCTTGATCGTCAATAACGGTATCGTACTGATCGACTATATCAATCAGGCAAGACGGCAGGGCGCCGGTAAAAAAGAGGCCATTATCGAAGCGGGCATAACGCGTCTGCGGCCGATCCTGATGACGGCGCTTACGACGATTTTGGCCATGTCTACCTCGGCAGTCGGAATCGGAGAAGGTTCGGATATGATGAAGCCGATGGCGATTACCATTATCGGCGGTCTGGTGTACGGCACCGTATTGACGCTGATCGTCATTCCATGTATTTATGATGCGCTGAATCGTGAAAAAAATATGGTCGAGGAGGAGCTGTAAATGAACAAATTTTGTATGTCGATCGAAAATATCGAGTCTCCGTCGGCTAAGGTACTGCTGATGTACCGCGCGGTTTCCGAGCTGCTTTGCGAGAAGAAGGATGTGAACAGCATTAAGGTTGTGGATATTACCTCCAAAGCCGGAATCGGAAAAGGAACCGCATATGAATATTTTACCTCCAAAGAAGAACTGATCGTCAATGCGATGCTGTATGAGTATTCGGAGAAATTTAAAAAACTGTCCTCACAGTTGAACGAATGCGGCAGCTTCGAGGAAAAAATCTACAAAATCTTTGATTGGATTAAAAACAATCGGGAATACAACATCCTGTATTCCCGCATGATCCGGATGCTCTTTGGGGATGCGGCAAGCTGTGAAGAAATTAAAGAACAGATGCCGCAGGAAATATTCGGAAAGATCTGCGCGTATACCTCCAATATGATCCTGCAGCTTTTAGAGGAGGGCTATCAGGAGGGCGTTTATACGGAAACGGATCTGGGAAAACGCAGGCTGGCATTTATGATGATGGTGGTAGGGTATGCGTTTATCGCGATGGAGGAGCAGACGCCGTATTTTGACCAATTGGACAACAGTGAGATTACCGCTTTTTTCTATAGCGCTTTTATCAAGGCGTTAAAAAACGGTTGACGAAATCCGGCTGTTTTCGTATGATTAGAACAGTCAGACAGCAGCAGGAGGATAAAATGAGCAAAGAATTAAAAAAGACATACGATCCGAAGGACATCGAGGACCGTTTGTATGAAAAGTGGGAGAAAAACGGCTATTTTCATGCGAAAGTAGATCCGGATAAAAAACCGTTTACCATTGTTATGCCGCCGCCGAATATTACCGGACAGCTCCACATGGGGCATGCATTGGACAATACCATGCAGGATATTTTGATCCGCTATAAACGGATGCAGGGATATAACGCCCTGTGGCAGCCGGGGACGGATCATGCTTCCATTGCCACAGAGGTAAAAGTCATTGAAGCGTTAAAGGAACAGGGCATTGAAAAAAATGAGCTGGGACGCGAAGGCTTTTTGGAGAAATGCTGGGAATGGAAAGAGGAGTATGGCGGCCGCATCATCAAGCAGTTAAAGAAGATGGGTTCCTCCGCGGACTGGGAAAGAGAACGGTTTACTATGGACGAGGGTTGTTCCCGCGCCGTACAGGACGTGTTTGTAAAGCTGTTTCAAAAAGGCTGGATATACAAGGGTTCCCGCATTGTCAACTGGTGTCCGGTCTGCAAAACCTCGATTTCGGATGCGGAAGTAGAGCATGAGGAGCAGGACGGCTTTTTCTGGCACATCAATTATCCGGTGGTGGGAGAAGAAGGCCGTTTTGTGGAGATCGCGACCACGCGTCCGGAGACGCTCTTTGGCGATACGGCGGTTGCCGTCAATCCAAAAGACGAGCGTTATCAGGACATTATCGGAAAAATGTTAAAGCTTCCTATGACGGATCGCGAAATTCCGGTCATTGCGGATTCTTATGTTGACCGCGAATTCGGAACCGGATGCGTAAAGATTACTCCGGCGCATGATCCGAACGATTTTGAAGTCGGGAAGCGTCATCATTTAGAGGAGATCATCGTAATCAACGACGATGCGACGATGAATCATTACGCGGGAAAATACAAGGGAATGGATCGCTATGAATGCCGGAAAGCGTTGGTTCGCGATCTGGAGGAACAGGGACTTTTGGTAAAGGTCGTTCCGCATTCCCACAACGTCGGTACGCACGACCGCTGCCATACAACGGTGGAGCCGATGGTAAAGCAGCAGTGGTTCGTAAAAATGGACGAAATGATCAAACCGGCGGTGGAAGGAGTCAAAAACGGAGAGATCGAGCTTTTGCCGAAGCGCATGGATAAAACCTATTTTAACTGGACGGATAATATCCGCGACTGGTGCATCAGCCGCCAGCTCTGGTGGGGGCACAGGATTCCTGCGTGGTACTGCGACGAGTGCGGGGAAATGGTAGTTTCGATAGAACCGCAGGAGGTTTGTCCGAAATGCGGCTGCCGGCACATGACGCAGGATCCGGATACGCTGGATACATGGTTTTCCTCCGCGCTGTGGCCGTTTTCTACGCTGGGATGGCCGGACAAAACGCCGGAACTGGAATATTTTTATCCGAATGACGTACTGGTAACCGGATACGATATTATTTTCTTCTGGGTCATCCGTATGATCT
>CANQCX010000164.1 GCA_947591115.1 uncultured Lachnospiraceae bacterium
CCAGTTTTTTCTGCGGCAGCTTGCCCGGAATGGTATCTTTTACAGAAACAGTCGGGTCCGCCGCTCCGGTCACGCGCATCGCCTGATACACATAGGTACGTCCCGAAAGCGGATCGCGGATGGCTCCTCCCAGACAGGTCGCAGCGCCACCGAACGGTTCGATTTCCGTCGGATGATTGTGCGTTTCGTTTTTAAAATTAACCAGCCATTCCTCCGTTTTATGGTCTACCTCAACCGGAACCACGATCGAGCAGGCGTTGATCTCGTCCGATTCCTCCTGATCCGTCAACTTACCCTCTTTTTTCAGACGCTTCATGGCAAGCAGCGCCAGATCCATCAGGCAGACAAATTTATCGTCCCGTCCCTGATAAAGCTCGTCGTGCGTTTTCCGATAATCCGCATAAGCCGCTTCTATCGGCTGGCGGTAAAATCCGTCTTCAAATGCGACGTTTTTCAGTTCCGTCGAAAACGTCGTATGGCGGCAATGATCAGACCAGTAGGTGTCCAGCACGCGGATCTCCGTCATGGACGGATCGCGCTTTTCTTCCTCCCTGAAATAGTTCTGAATATGTAAGAAATCCCGAAACGTCATTGCCAGATTCAAAGAATCGTATAAATTTTTGAGTTCTTCCTCGGAAAGTCCGACAAAGCCGTCAAAAATCATAACATCCTCCGGCTCGTCAAACTCCTGAACCAGCGTCTGCGGTTTATCCGTTCCGGTTTCACGCGAATCTACCGGATTGATGCAGTGGCGCTTGATGGCATCCATCTGCTGCGGAGTGAGTTTTCCCTCTATGACATAGGTTGTCGCGCTGCGGATGATCGGCTCTTCGTTTTCGTTTAAAAGCTTGACGCACTGCTCCGCGGAATCCGCCCTCTGGTCAAACTGCCCCGGCAGAAATTCAACGGAAAACACTTCCGCGCCCTTTGCGTCAAATGTTTCCTCATAAATATCGTCAACCGGAGGCTCGGAAAATACCATATACAAAGCCTTCCGATAGGTTTCCTCCGAAATATTCTCCACATCATACCGGATCAGTACCCGAACTGCCGTTATATCCGTAATCCCCAGATAATGTTTGATCTCATGTTTTAATTCTTTTGCCTTAACCGCAAAATCCGGCTTTTTTTCCACATACACACGACGTACGCTGCTCATATCATTTTCCTCCGATTTTGAATTCTTCTGTCCGTACAGACTAAAAACGGACAGTCTTTTGGGATGCATATAGTCATAGTATAACACGTCTTATCCCAGAAACAAAATATTAAATTTTAAAATGCGTCTTTTCCCCAAAACTCCTTCTCCAGCGCCTCAATCGTTTCCAAAGTGCAGACGCTACGCTTGTTCCATTCCCTCGGATAAAGCCGGTCGTAATCCCGCTGCAGAAAGCGATCGTCCAAAAGAAGGATCAGCCCGCGATCGTCCGCCGTCCGTATGACGCGTCCGGCTGCCTGCAGGACTTTGTTCAGTCCCGGAAAACGAAAGGCGTAATCAAATCCGTTCTCGCCTCTTTCATCGTAATAATTCTTTAAAATTTCCCGTTCGACGCTGATCTGCGGAAGACCGGTTCCTACAATGACCGCACCGATCAAACGATCCTTTTTCAGATCGATTCCCTCGGAAAAGATTCCTCCCATAACGCAAAACGCCACAAACGTTCCCGCGTGCTCTTTTTCAAATTCCGAAAGAAACTCCTCCCGCTCCTGCTCGCTCATTTTGCTTTTCTGCATCACAAAGCTGCTTTTTTCCCGTTCCGTTTCGCAAAAGATTTCATACACTTCCTCCATCATTTTATAGGATGGGAAAAACGCCATATAATTTCCGTCTTTGCTGTGAATGGTTTTTCGGATATATTCCGCGATCTTTTCATATTCCCGACGGCCGCGCCGCGTGTATCTGGTACTGACGTCGCCTCCGAACGCTAAAAGCCTCTGGTCTTCGCGAAAGGTGCTTTCCGCATAGACCGCATAATTGTCCGTTTTGGTACTGAGCAGCCGCTTATAATACTGTATCGGAAGCATGGTTGCGGAAAAGAAAACCGTTGCCCTTGCTTTGTCCACACACTTCTGCAGATTCCGCGAAGGATCGACGCAAAACAGCTTCAGATAAAACCGTCCGTCCTCCTGAAACTGCGTATAGATCACATAATTTTCATCCGTCAGCTCGTAGATATTTAAAAAATTACGCAGGTTCAGATAAAAATCCAGAAATTCTTTTTTCCCGGAAAACTCCACATTTTTCTCCAGAAATTCATCCATTTCCGCCGCCAGACGCATAAGCGCAAACAAAAGACCGCCGATTTCCTCATAAATCCGGTACTGCACGCACTCCCGCTTATAGTCTAAAAGAAGTTTGTTGCATTTTGCCAGACGGGACTCGATACGCTTGCTGTACGGTTTTATCAACCGCCGGATCTGTAAAAAATCCTCTTTGCAAAGCTCGGCGCTGTACATCTTCCGGCTGCGCTCGACCAGATTGTGCGCTTCGTCCACCAGAAAAATATAATCGCCCTTGATTCCCTCCTGAAAAAATCGTTTCAGATAGACATTCGGATCAAACACATAATTGTAATCGCAGATAATATCGTCCGCCCATGACGCCGCATCCAGACTCATTTCAAACGGGCAGACCCGATACGCTCGCGCCTGATTTAAAATTTCCTCTCTGGTAAACATATCGCCGTTTTGCAGCAAGTCAAATACGGCGTCGTTTACGCGGTCAAAATGCCCTTTGGCATACGGGCAGTAAGTCGGATTACACTCCGTTTCCTCGCACAGACACAGCTTTTCCTTTGCGGTAATCTGAAGGACTTTTGCTTTGTAACCATGTTCCCGCAAAAGCTGGAACGTCTCTTTGGCAACCGATGCCGTAACGGTTTTGGCAGTCAGATAAAAAATACGGTCGCCCAAGCCCTGTCCCACTGCTTTCACTGCCGGAAAAACAGTTGAAATCGTTTTTCCTACACCGGTCGGTGCCTGAAGGAAAAGCGTTTTTTCTCTCGCGATCGTCCGGTAGACATCGCCCGCCAATTTGCGCTGCCCTTTCCGGTATTCAAACGGAAATTCCAGCTTCTGAATGGACTGCTGGCGTTCTTGTCTCCAATCATACTGGAAATCCGCCCATTTCTGATACTGCGCGATCAGATCCGAAAACCATATTTCCAGCTCCTCCAAAGTAAAATCTTCACGAAAATATTTCCGTTCTTCGGTATCTAAATTGCAGTACGTCATCTGAATCCCGATTCTGGACAGGTCATTTTGCTTGGCAAAAATATAGGCGTAGCACATGGCCTGCGCCTTATGCACATAGACGGGTTCCTCCAAAAGCTCCAGCTTCCGGTAAATTCCCTTGATCTCGTCAATGACGCTGCAGCCGTCTTGGTCGGTAAAAATGCCGTCCGCCCGTCCCTCCACCGTCAAAAGATAACGCTCCTTCGGACAGGTCATTTTAAGTCCGACCTCCGCCATATAGTCCGCGCCCATTTCTCCCTGAATCTTACGGTGGATCCGGCTTCCCTCCAGCATGGCGTCCGCACTCTGCGCCCGACCTCTCCGGTTGTCAATATCGCCCTCTCGGAAAATAAACTCTACCAGATTCCGTACTGAAATATGAAGTTCCTGCTTCGTTTGTTGTCCGTCCATACTACTCCCTCTGACATAAGAAAAAACCACCCCATTTGCTATGGGGTGGGACTGTCAGACATATGAAAAATCCATTATGCAACTACAAATTTATCAATGACGCTTTCGAAATGATCATTTCTTCCGCCGTAACGAACAATCAGTTCTTTCTTCAACCCAATTCCAAGCATACCCAGAATTGATTTTGCATCGATAACAGCTCTCTTATAGAAAACATCAATTTCGAAATCGCACCGGTCTGCTGCATCAACGAATTCTTCCACATCCTGCATTTTTGCAAACTGAATTACTCTTTCTTTTTCATACATCACGCTACCTGCTTTCTTTCATAAAACTATATCGTAGTTGCTTTCCACATGTCAGATTATGACACCAAAAACAAAAAGTGTCAAAAATCAGAAAAATAGGACATTAGTCCTATGTTGGTGCAATATGACAGTTTTTCTTCCTTTTCCCAACAAAAAGTAAACAAAACAGAAGCGTTTTTTCGTCCAACCGCTTTTTTTATTGTTAAAAAAATCTAATAACTATTTTCGTATTTTTTCGAAACGGGACATTTTTCACAATTTTATCCGGATTTTCTTATGATATAAAGAAAACTGTAAACATTGCCCGGCAACGCTTACAGTTTGAACAGGGGATGAGAGAATCGAACTCCCACCAAAGGTTTTGGAGACCCCTATCATACCATTTGACCAATCCCCTATAGACAAATCTTGTCTTTTTGATATCCGGTCCTGCGACCACAGATACCTTCAAAACTCCATACAGCTTCTTTCCGTTTCCCTTCCTTTGGTCAAACC
>CANQCX010000165.1 GCA_947591115.1 uncultured Lachnospiraceae bacterium
GACTGTACGCCGTCCTCTTTCAGATGTGCGCCGCCGGTCTTTAGACCGCACAGCGGCTGTACCTTTTGCAGCGGCTTTGTCACTCCCATATGAATTTCATAACCACGAAACGGTTTCTGCGACAACGCCGAAAACAGTCCCTCCATTTCCGAAAAGCAGCCGCAAACCTGACGCTGCGTTTTTTCCGCCGTCAGAACCGTTTGGATGGGAAGCAGGGAAAGACCGCGCATTTGTCCTCCGCCCTCTACACCGTCCGGATCGCTTACGGAGGTTCCCAGCATCTGATACCCCCCGCAGATTCCAAAGACCGGCGTATGCTGCGCAAGCGTCAAAACGGCGGCTTCCAAGCCGTTTTCCCGCATCCAGCGAAGATCGCCCATCGTATTTTTACTGCCCGGAAGAAAGATGAGATCCGGCGTCCCCAGCTCGCGCGCCGTTTCAACATAGCGAACCTGCACGCCGTCAATCCGCTCAAACACCGAAAAATCGGTAAAATTTGATATGCGCGGAAACCGGATGACCGCCAGATCGACCGTTCCCGCCTGTTTTTGCTCCAGCCGGCTGCTCAGGCTGTCCTCGTCTTCTAACGCCAGCTCCATATACGGCACGACGCCGACCACCGGAACGTTTCCTTTTTCCTCCAGCATGGCGATACCCGAGTCCAGAATGCTCTGATCGCCCCGAAATTTATTGATTACCAGTCCCTGTACTCTTGCTCTTTCCTGTTCCTCCAGCAAAAGAAGCGTGCCCAAAAGCTGCGCAAACACGCCTCCCCGATCGATATCCCCGACCAGCAGCACCGGAGCGTCCACCATATCCGCCAGTCCCATATTCACAATATCGTTTTCTTTCAGGTTAATCTCTGCGGGACTTCCCGCGCCTTCTATGACGATAATATCCGCCTGCTGCTCCAGCCTCCGAAACGCATGAAGGATTGTTGGGATCAGACGCTTTTTATAGGAAAAATAGCTGCGCGCGTCCATATTGCCAAGCACTTTTCCCTCGACAATGACCTGCGAACCGGTGTGGCTGGTCGGTTTTAACAGCACCGGATTCATCCAGACACATGGCTTCTCTCCCGCGGCTTCCGCCTGCATGACCTGTGCCCGTCCCATTTCCAAGCCGTCCTCCGTAATAAAGGAGTTCAGCGCCATATTCTGTGATTTAAACGGAAACGTCCGGTACCCGTCCTGTCGGAAGATACGGCACAGTCCCGCCGTCAATACGCTCTTTCCGGCATTAGACATCGTCCCCTGCACCATGATTACTTTTGCCATAAAGCTCCTCCGCCCAATCGCATATCCGTTGTCTGGCGCAAACGGAAACATTGTGTTTTTGTTTTTCCTGCATCCGCAAAACCGCATCCTCATTTTGCAGCTTTCGGACCGCCCGACGAAGCTGCAGCCGCATATGCTTCACGCCGATGCTCATGCCGTTTTTGGTAAAAAAGCGCATATTATAGCTTTCACATCCCGGTATCGGCGTAATATGGATATACGGCATCCCTACTACCGCCGCTTCGGTGGAGGAAAGTCCTCCCGGCTTGGAAATAAAGATTTCGCTCGCTTTCATATACAGCGCCATCTGTTTTGTCCGCTCTAACAAAATGATCCGGTCGCGGTAGAAAAATTTTAACTGCCGGTACAGCCGTTTGTTGCTGCCGCAGACTACGATCAGCTTTCCGTCCGGCTCCTCTTTCCGGAAATACGCGTGCAGAATCCGGATCGCTTTCCGGATATTTCCCGCGCCGATGCTCCCTCCGGTCAGCAGAAAATATTTCTTCTCCAACGGCAGTCCGAGCGCGGCTTTTGCTTCTTCTTTTGAAATCTTTGCGTCAAACGCCCGACTAACCGGAATCCCGAACGGCAGCAGCTTTTCCTTCGGGAGCCTGCGTTTTACAAAATCCGCAGCCTGCATTTCGCCTGGTATGATATAAAAATCGCAGTCCGTCTCCTCCGTAAACGGAATGCACACATAATCGGTCGCCACAAATACCGTCAGCGGGACGGCAACGCCCTGCCTTTTCAGACAGGTAACCAGCTCCGCCGGAAACAGATGCGGCATAAAAATAATGTCAAAATGATTTTCCTTTAGATATTCCTCCAGCCTTTTGGCAACGCGGATATTCGCGTAATATACCGGCGATTTGCCCGGCATGTTGCGCACCAGTCCGCCCAGAGTATACACAACGCCGAACAGGCGCGGCGCCCTCTGCACCAATTTCACATATGCATTTCCGATCTTGACCGCCAGCTTGCGGCTGATCAGCGCATACGGATCCAGCATTTCCACATGATGGCCGCGCGCCAGAAGTTCTTCTTTTATGGCAGCGCCCGCGGCATTATGCCCGCCGCCGGTACTGCAGGATAATATCAATGCATCCATAGTAATCTTACCTTACATTTTTCTCTTTCTTCTTTGCTCATGTGCATACGCAGGCACACCAGTACCGTAATGAACAAAAATCCGGCCTGAAGCGCAAATGTTTTCCCCCATAACAGGAACGAAACCATCGTAAACACATACGTGCCGATCGTCCGGTAAAAATGAGGCGTAATGCGGATGACCAGCGAAAACAGAATGAAAAAAAACGCCAGCGTCAGCGCCGGATAAAGATCCGGCGTCAATCCCAAAAGGCTTCCGAATGTCGCGGCGATCCCTTTTCCCCCCTGAAAATGACGGTACAGCGGGAAAATATGACCGAGTACGGGCGCCAGAAGCACCAGCGCCAGTCCCAGCTCCAAAACCGGACGGTCTCCCCGCAGCCGCAGGCACAAAAAGACCGGAAGAAATCCCTTTCCCAGATCACAGAGCAGCGTCAGGAGACCGCAGCCGATACCGCCCTGAATAAATGCGTTCGCCGTACCCGGATTGCGGTCTTTGCTCCTTCCGACAATATCCCCTTTTCCAAACAATCTGCCAAATAACGGTGCAAACAGGACACTTCCCATCAGGTATCCCAAGATTGCAAAACAAACATAATAAAACATTTTCTCTCCATACAGTAACAATTGTAATCTATGAACTTCTATTATTATAAACAAATAACGGAATTGTGGCAACTATTCCTGTCGATTCCATGCCAGCACTTCATCCATTACCCGCAAAGCGTCTTCTCTGCCGATGTCATAAACGTGCTGAATCTCCTCCGGATCCTTCGTCAGCCGCCCGATCGTAAGATCTTGGCTCGGCCGGATCACATATACGCTTTTTCCCCGTTCCAGCTTACGGATATCCTCCACCTCCGCGTTATAACGGAGATGTCTTTGGGACAGCGCCCTCCGGAAATTCGGATATTTCCGGTAAATCCATCCGGAAAACAGATAATGCTCCTTCTTTTTTACATACCCGTCCGGCCTTGTTAAAATCACAAGATTTTTTTCATATCCCATTTTCCGGAAGGCGCGGACCGGAATGCTGTCGGTACAGCCGCCGTCCAAAAGCTTCATTCCCTGATAATCCACGATCTGCGAAAGAAGCGGCAGCGAGGCCGACGCCCGCACCAGATCAATCTGCTCCTTCATATCGGTAATCGGAAAATACTCCGGCTTTCCGGTAACCAGATTGCTGCACCCCACATAAAAACGGATGCCGGACTTCCGAAACGCTTCATAATCGAACGGATCTAATTTTTCCGGAAGATCGTGGTAGCAAAACTGCGTTCCCACCACATTTCCGGTTTTTAAAAAGCTTTTCATACTCATAAACCGCTCGTCCGTACAATATTTTTTATAATAACGGATGCTCCGCCCCTTCTGTCCGGAAATATACGAGCAGCCATGGATCGCGCCTGCCGATACGCCAATGATTCCGTCGATCGAAAGATCATAATCCATCAGCACATCCAGCACGCCCGCCGCATAAATTCCGCGCATTCCGCCGCCTTCGATTACAAGACCTGTTTTCCCCATTGAAATTCCTCCTGTCCGGTCGTCGTTACAGATTGCCTGTTACTATTTTTTGTTTTTTTGGGATTTCCCCTTGTATTTTTTCTAAAATCGATTAAAATAAAGAAGTACGCAGATGTAGTTCATCGGTAGAACACCAGCTTCCCAAGCTGGGGAGGCGGGTTCGATTCCCGTCATCTGCTTATCGCCGGTATCCTTAGGGATACCGCTTTTTTGTTTATTTCCGTCTGAAAAGCATATACCGGCTGGCAAAAGCCTTTGGTATCGTTCTCATAGGTCAGCGTCACTCCGCTTACTTTTATCGAAAGCTTATTTTTGGAAAATTCCTCCGACGGGAAACGAAATTTTCCGCTGCAGAGCTGCTCGTATGCCTCCTGTTCGGAAATCACGTCAAAATCCTTATATTTTTCGTAAGGAAGGATCCCCTGCGTCAAATTGGCAATTCTGCCGTCCTGTGCCAGCGTACAGAACAAGCTTCCATGATACATCCGCTCGCCCTCGATCAGCCGGAGCGCGCGGAATCCATAGCTTCCGTC
>CANQCX010000166.1 GCA_947591115.1 uncultured Lachnospiraceae bacterium
AACTTGCCGGAAACGGATTTCAAATTACTAAATTCAAGGAGGACGAAATTATGGCAGTAACAGGAGTAAATGACTACACAAACACTTATGCGGCGTCAAACAGCGCCAACACAAAAGGGAGCAGCGAATTAAACAGAACAACGCAGGACTATCTGAATGAATTAAAGCAGAAATATCCGGATGTGAATATCACTGTGGCAGATTTTTCCAATCTGGAACAGCGGAAAGCGTATATGTTCAGTTGCAGCGGATATAACAATATAGCAATTTCATCTAACATTATTGAGAAAATGGCATCTGATCCGGAAGCAGCTGCGAAGTACGAAAAAGTAATTGCTGAAGTTCCCGGTTTGGGTGAAAAATTTAAAAAAGAAATTGAAGCTGCAGGCGGAGAACAAATTGCCTGTGGTACTGTGATTGATAAAAACGGAAAGGTTACTTATTGGGGGATCAGTAAGGCTAAGCCAGTTGAAAACCCCGGAACAGTTTACAAGGAAAAGATGCAGAAGCAGTTAGAGGAAAAACGAGCCAAGAAGAAAGAAGAAGAAAAGTTGCAGGAAAAGCGCTTGGAGCAGGCGGAAACGGCGGAACAGCTTTTGGAAAAACTGAAAGCGGACGATATTGCGGTTACGGCAACGAAAATTCCAGAAGAAGGAAAAGGAACACAGGTAGATTATACAATTTGATTAAAGTTGGGAAACGGATTTCAAATTACTAAATTCAAGGAGGACAAAGCAATGACAATTAACGGAATCAACGGAGCAAACACACAGACGGCGCAGATGGGGATGAATCCGGCAATGGATTCGTACAGCAAGAATCTTCAGAACCAGATTGCTAATGCGCAGAAACAGCTACAGGAGCTTTCTGCCAACGAAAAAATGCCAATGGAAGAAAAAATGAAAAAACGGCAGGAACTTCAGCAGCAAAAAAGTTCTTCTATGGACGATAGGTCAGACGAAACAAATGCAAAAACTGGCAGTCAGGACGCCGGACTTTCACAGGCAAGCATGACAGCAATGATTTCGGCGGACGCATCCATCAAGCAGGCAAAGGTGCAGGGGAGCGTGGCAACAAAGATGGAGGGCAGAGCCGGCGTTCTGGAATCAGAGATCAAACTGGACGAAGCACGCGGCGGGAATGCAGCAAAAAAGAAGGAGGAGCTGGCGGATGTCAAGCAGACAGCCCAGCAGGCAACCGCTTCCCAGATGGAAACGCTTGTCGATGCAAATAAGTCGATAGAGGAAGCCTCCGAAGCAGAGCGCAAAGAACAGAAAGCATCCGGCAGCAAAGAAGAAAATACGGCACAGGCAGAAAACAAAGCAGCAGGCGGCGCAAAAGGAGAAGAAGTGCAGGAGGGAGTATCTGCTGGTGCGCAGGAAGAAAAGATAGAGCATGTGCAGCCGGATAACGATGCGCAGACACAGGACACACAGCCGATTCAGACAGCCGTTTCCGAAGCACAGGCAGCGGTTTATACCCATGTAGATGTGCGGTTATAAAGGGAGAGCTTCGATAGTGCATGGATGGAAGGAGATGGTATTATGAATATAACGATGTTTCGAACTTCGCCAGATACAGGAAAGTCCATATTTGCGGGAAATCTTCCCATGATGCAGAGAATGGGTTTGCAAAGCGCGCAGGATAAGGCGGCGCGTCAGCAGAAGGCGCAGAGTCAGATCGCATTTTGGGAGAACCAGAAGGAAGGGTTAAAAAATATTGAGTGCGACACATTAGAGGCGATTGCCCAAAAGCTGGATCAATTTCATTCGTATGAAAGCGAAATAGCCGCTGTAAAAATGCAGTATAATCAGGAACAGATGTGGCACGCAATGGACGAGGCAAAAGAGCTTGGCGAGAAAATTGCCGAGGAAGCCGAAAAATTCGAGCCGAAGACTGCCGAAGAAAGACGGGAGGAAATGGCAAAAGAAGCGCTTGGAACGGACGAAAACAAGGGCGAACTGGCAGAGAGCATAGAGGAAATGCAGGACGAAATACAGGACGAAATGCAGGAAGAAACGGCGGAACTGACAGAAGATACCAGTCAGACGATGGAGGAAATTACGGAATCTGCAGAAGAAATTTACGACAGCTTGACGGAGGAGAGCGTGGAAACAATAAAGACTGCCGCAAGTGCGGAGCCTTTGCAGGAACAGGCAGCAAAATATAAGAGGATTGATGTTTTCGTTTAGCGGATCGTGTGCGAGCAATTGCATTTGTGAGGTTGAAAGCCGAAGATGTTTTTGATATACTCAAAGAAAACTCGCTTCCCTTTGGAAGCGGGGGCCATACGATTATTCAAAAAGGCCGTAAAAATATCAGGTACTATGTATCAATGAAACGGAACAAATGGCGGTTTGAGGAGGAAAAAATGATCTTATATGTAAATGCCTGCGTAAGAGCAGAATCAAGGACAAACAGATTAGCAAATGCCTTGTTGAATAAGCTTGGAGCTTATAAAGAGCTTCGATTAACCGATCTCGCAATAAAGCCGCTTAATGGGGAACGCTTGGCTTATCGCGACGCTCAAATCGAAAAACGAAATTATGATGACAGTATTTTTGACCTGTCGAAGCAGTTTGCAGAAGCCGATTTCATCGTTGTATCGGCACCGTATTGGGACGGTCAGTTTCCTGCTGTTTTGAAAACATATCTTGAAAATATCTACGTTACAGGTATTGTTACGAAATATAGCGAGGACGGACGCCCGCAGGGATTGTGCAAAGCAAAGAAACTATATTATGTCACGACAGCCGGCGGAGAATATGACCAAAGATTTAGCTATGACTACATAGAGTATTTGGCGAAGGATATGTTCGGCATTAAAGAAACCGAATTGATTTATGCGGAATATCTGGATATTGATGGGAATGATGCGGAGGAGATATTATCCGCGGCAATCAATGAACTAAAAGTTTTTTGAAACAGTCTCTATTATGCATAACCTATTATGTATTTTAATTGCCCTTCTTTATTATTTTATTAGGTAATATAACTAATAGGCATACTAAACCATAACCTATTACAGCTATAATTGACGACTCTATTCCAAATTCCCCGCCTGTTAACCAAAATGATTTTGCATCTAATACATAGCTAAACAATGAATACTCATCAAATTCTATACCTATCCACAAAATTCCGCCAATGATTATAATATTCCAAAGGGCATGAACAATTGCACTATTCCAAATAGATTTTGTTTCGGAAGCAATAAGAGAAAACATTATTCCAACCATTGTGCCAGCTAAAAGAACCAATGCACAACTTAAAATATTAAATCCCATGTCGATATGTACTAAACCAAACAGGACAGATGGTACAATAATCGCTATCTTTTTATTGAAACTTTTTTCTATAACACTCATCATAATCCCTCGAAAGACCATTTCCTCAACAATACCTGCACCAAATCCTGTAAAGAAAATTCCCGCTGATAACAAATCCAATTTTGAATTAATATCAAGAACATTCTGTTCAAAGGAACCAGGCACAAATAATATATAAAATGCAGTTATTATCAGAGGTAACAAAACAGCAACAGCACACCATTTCATTTCTACCTTAAATGATGGTATATTATAATCACTCATATTACCTTTTATATATTTTTCACATAAGAGCTTAATTAACAAATACGCAAAAACCACATACAAAATTCCTGCTAATATATTAGCAATAAAAGATGGAATTTTTACAAGTACTGCAATACTTGCAACTAACTGTGATAAAATTTGAGCAACAACTAATGATAATAGACTTAGTATAATACTCAAAATCATTTTTCTTATTTTCATGTTATGTATTCTCCTTAAACTTCAAATTTGTCTCTCGGTTAAACACACCAGTTTACTGAAAATTTCGCATTCTTACAAATACCAATAAGAATGCATTCCACACAAATATGTTTTAGAATTTACATATAAACATCGCTTAACCCAAATTCATCACTGATTGAAATCAGATTGGCAACATCGGGAATACCTTTGTCCGTTTCCCATTTGGTAATTGCCTGTCTGGACACATTTAACTTTTCTGCAAGCTGTTCCTGTGAAAAACCTGCTTGTTTTCTTTGTTCTCTGATTTTTTCTCCTAAACTCATTTTTGAGTCCTCCTTGTTTTTATATTTGCAGGCTTATCATATCTATTTTGCAGAAATTTTACAAGAAACAACCGATTACATTTATGCTGCTTAACGTAGCAAATCTTTCTCAAATTAGAATTCTCATCAAATGTATTCAAAAATTCCCTGAATAGCGATACGTTAATCATTTCTGAAATTGGGCAATTTATCTACTTTCTTGTAACCGCGAAGAGACAGGTTTACCCCAATCATATTTATCATCAAGCATTAACTTTCCATCAAACTCAGCGGCTTTCTCTTCCAAAGTTTTATGACGAAATGATTTCACTAAAG
>CANQCX010000167.1 GCA_947591115.1 uncultured Lachnospiraceae bacterium
AAGGGTATGGTAGCGGGAAAGGATGGAGAATGGATCTACTTTGATATGGTTCCGGGAGAATACGAAATCCGCGAGGGCGAACCGGATTACACCGGACGGCTCTGCGTCATCGGAACCGAGCTGGATGAACATGCGCTGGAAGAATTATTCGGCATATAAGGGAGGGCATTATGGCAGAAGAGATTCCGGTATATCTGTTTACCGGATTTATGGATAGCGGAAAAACATCGCTGATAAAGGAAACCCTGTTTGAAAATCAGTTTGGAAACGGCGTCAAAGGACTGCTGATCCGGTGCGAGGACGGGGAAAAAGAATATGAGGAAGACCGGCTGAACGCCATCCATGTCCAACTGGCGGTCATTGAGGAAGAAGAAGCGTTTACTCCGGAAAAATTAGCCGAGCTTCAGAACACCTATCAGCCGCAGCAGGTATTTATCGAATACAACGGAACATGGGGGATGGAGCATATCCTCGAAGCAAAGCTTCCCGACGGATGGGTGCTTGTCCAGACGCTGGCTACCGTTGATACGACGACGTTTGACCTGTATCTGAACAATATGCGCGCAATGATCCAAGAGCAGGTATTTGCGGCGGATGTCGTCATTTTTAACCGTACGGATGACGATACGGATCGCGGGCATCTGCGCCGGATGATAAAAAACATCAACCGCAAGGCGCAGATCGTATATGAGCGCAAAGACGGAACGATCGATGAACGTCCGGAGGAGCTGCCGTTTGATCTGGAGCAGGAGGTTATTGAACTTTCCGATGCGGATTATGCCATCTGGTATATGGATGCTATGGAAAACTACCGGAAATACGACCGCAAAAAGGTAAAATTCCTTGCGCTGGTCTACAATCCGGAAAAACTGCGGAAAGGCGTGTTTGTGCCGGGGCGGTTTGCCATGACCTGCTGCGTGGAGGATGTAACCTTTATCGGCTTTAAATGCAGATACGACAGGGAAGAAGAGCTGCCGCATCGTTCGTGGATCACGATTACGGCGGAGATACGCGTGGAATTTGCCAAAGAATACAAGGGAAAAGGTCCGGTGCTTTATCCGGTTTCGATCGAACCGGCGCAGAAACCCGAAGATGAATTGGTATATTTCTCATAAAAAAAGAAAAGAAAGATGGAGTTTTAGGAGGATAAGAAGAAAATGAAAAAGAAATTGCTGGCATTGGGAATGGCTGCGGCGCTTGCGGCGGGCGCACTGGCAGGCTGCGGAACGGACAAAGGAGGCAGCACGCCGGACGGCAGCAGTAAAAAAGAGTACAAGGTAGGCATTGTGCAGTATGTGGACGATGCTTCGTTAAATCAGATCGAGAAAGCGATCGAGGCGGAACTGGACGCCAAAGGAGAGGAGCTGGGCGTAACCTTCAATTATGAGGATTACACCTTTAACGGTCAGGCGGATTCTACGGTTTTAAATCAGATTGCCTCCGATCTGACCGCGGACGAAGTAGATGTGATCATTCCGATCGCAACTCCGGCGGCTATGGTCATACAGTCGGCAACGGAAGAAAACCAGATACCGGTGGTCTTTTCCGCAGTATCGGATCCGGTCGATGCAGGACTGGTAGCGGATTTAAACGCGCCGGGCGGAAACATTACCGGAACTTCCGATGCGATCGATACCGAAGCGATCATGAGACTGATCTTGACGGTAAATCCGGATGCCAAGAAAATCGGCTTTCTGTACGATAAGAGCCAGCCGGCTTCCATTGGCTCCATTGAAGATGCGATCGCCTTTTGCAGCAGCAATGATCTGGACTATGTAGAAAAGACCGGAACGACCTCCGCAGAGCTTCAGGCAGCGGCGGATTCTCTGGTGGCGGAAGGGGTAGACGCGGTCTTTACTCCGCAGGACAACACCGTAATGACGGTGGAACTGGCGATCTTTGAGAAATTTACCCAAGCGAAGATCCCGCATTATACCGGAGCGGATTCCTTTGCATTAAACGGAGCGTTTGTAGGCTACGGCGTAAACTATGCCAATCTCGGAACGGTTACCGCGGATATGGCGGTACAAATCCTGACCGGAGAGGGCAAACCGGCGGAAATGCCGGTACAGACTTTGGCGGACGGCATCATTACCGTAAATACCGAAACGGCGGACGCGATCGGGATTGATATCTCCGCGCTGGAAAGCTTTGGCGCAAAAATCATAGAAACAAAAACGGCAAAAGAGTTTGAATAGAGGTACGTATGGGTTCAATTATGACGATCGGAATTGCACAGAGCGCGCTGGAGCTGGGATTGATCTATTCGCTGGTGGCTTTGGCGTTGTTTCTTTCCTTTTCCATACTAAATATTGCGGATCTGTCCACTGACGGCTGCTTTACGCTTGGCTGTGCGGTCTGTGCGGTTCTGACCATTGCGGGACATCCGGTTTTGGGACTGTTTGCAACTATGGGAGCCGGAGTGTTATCCGGCTTTGTAACGGCATTTCTGCAGACGCAGATGGGAATCGAATCCATTCTTGCGGGAATCATCGTCAACACAGGACTGTATACCATCAATATTGCAGTGATGGGATTTTCCTCGAATTTAAACCTGTTTGGATGCGATTCCATATTTACATGGGGAAAAGAGCATATCGGCGGAGGCTTTAGTACGCTGTTGATCTCCGCGGTCATCGTGCTTGCGGTCGGTTTTCTGGTATCGTTATTTTTAAATACAAGGCTGGGATTGTCCATTCGGGCGACCGGAGACAATCCGGATATGGTTCGCGCCTCCAGTATCAATACAAAGCTGATGATTACCATCGGACTGTGCTTGGCCAATGCGCTGACCGGTCTTTCCGGCGGTCTTCTGGCGCAGTACCAGAGGTCGTGCGACATCAATCTGGGCACTGGTATGGTTACCATTGCGCTGGCAAGCCTGATCATTGGCGAAACGCTGATCGGAAAAGGCTCCATGCGAAGACGCATACTTGGCGTTATTCTGGGAAGCTGCCTGTATCGTTTGATCGTTGCGGTCGCGCTGCGGCTGAATGTACCGCCGGAAAGCCTCAAGCTGGTTTCCGCAATCATCGTCGCGGCTGCCATTGCGCTTCCGTATTTAAAACGGCAGTTTGCATTTTATCAGACAAAACGCGCCTCCCGCGCCGAAAATCAGCGTTTTATCCTAGAAATCATCGAAAGGGACAGCGGAGATAGGAGGTCGAAACCATGAGCGGCAATATGCTGATTATGAAAAATGTGACAAAGACCTTCAATCGGGGGACGGTCAATGAAAAATGCGCGCTGAGGGAAGTCTGTCTGGAGCTGAAAAAAGGAGATTTCGCCACCATTGTCGGAAGCAACGGGGCAGGAAAATCCACATTGTTCAACGCCATTACCGGTGTGTTTTATGTGGATAAAGGACTGATCCTTTTGGACGGGGAAGACATTACCTACCGGAAAGATTATGCGCGGAGCAAGATCATCGGCCATCTTTTTCAGGATCCGCTGCGGGGAACCGCGCCGCATATGACGATTGAGGAAAATATGGCGCTTGCCTATCTGCGCTCCTCGACGGAAAAGCATGCGTATTTCAGCCATATCAATTCCGAAGATAAAAAGAAATTCCGCGAGCAGCTTTCCCTGCTGCAGATGGGATTGGAGGATCGGATGAAGCAGCCGGTCGGACTGCTGTCGGGAGGGCAGCGCCAGGCGCTTACGCTGTTAATGGCAACCCTCGTAACGCCGAAGATCCTGCTTCTGGACGAGCATACGGCGGCGCTGGATCCGTCTACCGCCGAGAAGGTTCTGCAGTTGACCAAAGAGATCGTGGAGGAGAGGCAGATTACCTGTTTGATGGTAACCCACAACATGCATCAGGCGCTGGAAATGGGCAACCGCACGCTGATGATGGATTCCGGCAATATCATTTTGGATATTTCCGGAGAGGAGAGGAAAAATATGACGGTAGACGGACTGCTGGAGCAGTTTGCCATAAACGCCGGAAAAGAATTGGACAACGACCGGATCCTTTTGTCGAAAGAAGAATAGGAAAGAAGAATAGGAAAGACGAATAAAAACGTTGCCAGAAGAACAGATTTCCGATATGATAGTATCGTATGCAGATACAGAAGGCAGAAAACAGAAATAAAGTAACAAAAATGAAGAAACAGGAATAAAGAATCAGGAGGAGAATTTATGTATCCAATTGTCCGGAAAGAAAAATTGGCGGATCAGATCTATCTGATGGATATTAAGGCTCCGCGCGTGGCAAAAGAATGTCTGCCGGGGCAGTTTGTAATTGCAAAAATGGACGAGGTCGGGGAACGGATCCCGCTTACCATCTGCGATTACGATCGAAAAGAAGAAACGGTCACGATTGTCGTACAAACGATCGGAGCGGGAACCGAGCGGATGATGGCGTTGAACGAAGGCGACGTGCTGGAGGATTTTGTCGGG
>CANQCX010000168.1 GCA_947591115.1 uncultured Lachnospiraceae bacterium
TCTGATATAAGGGTTTATGCAGAAAACGCTACCCGTATCGATATTTCCGATACGGTAAATCCGGATATCTATACGCTTTCCGTTACAGAGGCGGCGCATCAGGCAAATGTCGAGATCTCGTACGTTAATAATATGCCGAAAGGCGATATCACGATCAACGGCGTGGTTATGGAGGTTTCGCAGGGAATGTCCGAAGAAGAATTTTTTGAGGGATTAAGAAACGTCGCAGAGGAAGCGGGCTGCTATGTAGAGCGGAATTTAGCAAACGGAACTATCGAATTGTATACAAGCCGTTACGGAAGCAAAGCGGAAATCAATTTGTCCGTATCCGAAAAACTAGGCAGTCATTTAGGAATCGACGCGCTTGGTGCAGAGTATAATGAAGAGACAAATAGTTATGAAATGGTTACAGCGGGAGAGGATGCAAAGGTGTTCATTCCGGAAGCGCTGGAAGACTCCGGTTTTTCCACAACGGCAACGGTAACAACGGATGGAAATCGTGTCCGCGTGTCCGATCTGAATGGATTTTATATTGATTTTCTTTTGGATGAGGACTATCAGGCAGCCGGAAGTGCAGATGAAATTCTTGAAAATGGCAATTTTGAAATCGAAGTAACGGATATCGGAGCCATGACCCTGCAGATCGGGGCGAACCAGTATCAGACAATGGATGTCCGTATTCCGGAGGTTTCCATCGAAAGCCTCTATCTGGATACGGTTGATGTCCGGCCGAAAGGCGGAGCGGACTACGCAATGCGGACGCTGGATGACGCGATCGCGAAGCTGTCGGAGATCCGTTCGCGTATCGGAGCTTTCCAGAATCGTCTGGAAAATGCGGTAAACAATCTTTCGGAAAATCAGGAAAATATGACGGCTGCGTATTCCAACCTGATGGATACGGATATGGCGGAAGAAATGACCGAATATACGCAGCAGAATATCTTGGATCAGGCGACCATTTCCGTACTGTCTCAGGCAAATGATCTGCCGCAGCAGGTATTGTCCTTATTGCAATAGTGATTTGGAGGGAAGAAGATGCAAAAAGAGCAGATTCAGGAATTTACCCTAAGACTAAGCCAGTGCAACCGCGGCGGAATGATCGTCATCATCTATGATATTTATTTCGCGTATGCCAACGACGCAAAGCAGGCGCTCATAAAGGAGGATGCCGAGGCGTTTAAGACGGCTGTCCGCAAGGCGCAGAGAACGCTGGAGGAGCTGATGCACGCATTGGATTTTTCCTATCCGATCTCAGGAAATCTGTACGCGCTGTATGTATATTGCAGAAATGCGCTTGCGCGCGCGCTGTATGAATTTCGCGAGGACGGGATCTTAGAGGCAGAGAAGGTTCTGAAGCGTCTTTATTCCGCATTTCAGGAAGCGGCAAAGAAAGATGCTTCAGAACCGTTAATGAGAAATACCCAGCAGGTGTATGCGGGTATTACATATGGTAAATCAGATTTAAACGAAAATTTCATGGAAATGGATACTCAAAGGGGATTCTTTGTATAAGAATCCTCTATTTGTTTGACGCAATTCAGCAGAAACTTGTAGCGCATCTGAACCGCCTTTGCCTGATAAATATAGTAGTCGATCAAATCAGGATCTACCACGTTTTCCAGATTTGCATAAGTATTTTTTAGTTCCAGCGAGGTTTGCGCCAGACTATTGAGAAGTGATGTATAGCCATCGTCGGTAACCGGGGTATTTTTAAAAAGTTTCAAATCTTCACCCACTTTCTGCTTAATCCCTTATAACTAAATTATAAGCAAAAAAGAGGAAATCTATACAAAAATTTCCACATAAATTTTGTGGAAAATTACCGAAAACTGTCGATTACACAAAAAAAGACTGGACAGATGGAAAGGCAGTTGCTATAATTCGATTCACAACAAAAGAAGAGGTGATGCAAACGTTGGATGTGATTGACAGGGCATCCGATCCGGTGTTATATGTGATTGTGCTTATCGCGGTAATATCGGATTTTAGGCATATGAAGATCAGTAACCGGCTGATCCTCATAGGTATCGGCCTCGCATTGATATTCGGGATATTAGGTAGAGGAATCCCTGCGGCGGCATTTGTTCTATGGAACATTTCTTTTCCGGTTCTTGCGTTATATCTTTTTTATCTCATGGGCGTGATCGGCGCCGGAGATGTCAAGTTATTTTCCGTAATTGGTGGTTTTGTTAATTTTAAAGAGTTGATTTGTTGTATGGTATTTTCTTTTGCAGCCGGAGCGGCGATTTCTTTAGCCAAACTGTGGTATTCCGGACGTTTGGCGGAAGGACTCCAAGAAGGGTGCAGCTATCTGCAGAGTGTTTTGCGGGGAAACCGTATGCCGTATGAAAGGGATTCGGAGAAGAAAACAAACCTGATCCATTTTTCGCTGGCCATTCTGCTGGGACTGCTGCTTGCAAAAGTCTATACCGGATAGAAAGGAGTCGATATGCAGAAAGTAAAACTGGCGGTCTGTATGGGCGACAGCGAATATGCAAACCGCTTTACCAACTGTTTGCTTGGGCATTACCGCAGTCAGTTTGAGTTACACATTTTTACCGAGATCAGGCAGCTATCGGAAGCAGAGGCAAAATGGGATGTACTGCTCTGCTCGGATCATGCGGAGGAGCTGGAAAAGCTTTTGGAGGAGCTCGAAAAACCGGTAATTTATCTGTGGGATGAGGAATCGGAGAGCACGCTTCGGGAACGGCTCGGCAATGCAGAAAATCAGGAAGGGAGGTTATGGTTTGTGGACAAGTATCAGGAAGTAAACCGCATTGTGGATGAAGTGCTAAAGCGCATTGGGGATGAGATCCGCGATGTCCGGCAGACTGGAAGCATTTCGCCCCGATGCCGTTTGACGGGAGTCTATTCCCTTTCCGAAAATGAATACCAGCTTCCGTTTATCATTACTATGGGTTCCATTTTAAGCGAACATGAGCGGGTACTGATTCTGGATCTGCAGGAAAACAGCGGATTCAGCCAGCTTGCGGAACGCGGGGATGCAATGGGACTGGAGGAAGTGCTGGTTATGGCGGATACCGGAAAGTTTGCCAGAGGACGTCTGCTGTCCTGCATCGGGCATTTGGATCGCATGGATTATATTTATCCGGTAGAAAATACGGAATGTCTTTGCGAAGCGACGGAGGCGACTTACCGGAAAATGCTGCGGATGCTGACACAGGAATTGGATTACAGTGTGATTTTGATTAATTTCGGGGTTCGGTTTGTGGGATTCTTTGAGGTACTCAGCCAGTGTCAGGAAATTTATCTGATGCAGAAACGGGGCGGATTGTGCAAATGGCGCGAGTCGGAATTCATGGACGAATTGGAGAATAAGGGGTACCAGGAAATCCGAAAGCGCATGACAAAGGTAGAGCTTCCGCTGATAACCGGACCGGCGGTTTCCTGCGAGCGGCTGGTAGAACAGTGGAAGTGGAATGAATTTGGGGATTTCATCCGCAAAACAATGCAGAAAACGGCGTATGCTGGATAAGCAGATCGGCAGGCTTCGGGAGCAGGTACTGGCGCGTATGGATCTGTCACGAGAAATGACAGATGAAGAGATGGAGGATCTCATTGCAAAGGAAATTGCACTAACCGCGCAAAAAACCCCGTTGACACTGCATGAACGCAAATACATTGGGCAGCAGGTATTTAACTCGCTGCGGAAGCTGGATGTCATTCAGGAATTGATTGAGGAGCCGGCGGTAACGGAAATTATGGTAAACGGCCCGAAAGACATCTTTTATGAGAAAGACGGCCGTATATTCCGCTGGGAAGGCAGGTTTGTTTCTGAAGAACGGCTGCAGGATGTTTTGCAGCAGATCGTTGCAAGGCATAATCGGGTAATCAATCTGTCGATGCCGATCGTCGATACCCGTCTGGCGGACGGCTCCCGCGTAAATATCGTACTTGCCCCGATTTCAATCGGAGGCTCGGCGCTGACAATCCGGAAATTCCCGAAGGAGCCGCTTACGATGGAGCGGCTGATCGAAATGGATTCCATTTCAAAGGAAGCGGCGGAGGCGCTGCGGCTTCTGGTAGCGGCGAAGTACAACATCTTTATTTCCGGAGGAACCGGTTCCGGTAAAACCACTTTTTTAAATGCATTATCGCATTATATCCCATCGGAAGAAAGAATTATTACAATTGAAGATTCGGCGGAGCTGCAGATACAGGGAATTCCCAATCTGGTAAGGCTGGAAACCAGAAACGCCAATATGGAGGGCGTCTCGGCAATTACAATCCGCGATCTGATAAAAACGGCGCTTCGGATGCGGCCGGAGCGGATCGTGGTAGGCGAAGTACGCGGCGGAGAAGCATTTGATATGCTTCAGGCCATGAATACGGG
>CANQCX010000169.1 GCA_947591115.1 uncultured Lachnospiraceae bacterium
AATCTCTACGTGTACCAGCCGCTTCCAAGCGTCCATACGATGTATTATCTGGATGTGGATTTTTACCGTTATTATATCGGAAGGGAAGACCAGTCGGTAAACGAAAAGGTTATGATCAGCCGGATCGATCAGCAGCTCAGGGTCAATAAGAGAATGATCGATTCTTACAATCTGTGGAAGCTCCAAGACGTAAAGTGCCGGAAGTACATGTATAATTATCTGGAGATCATTACCGTAGTTTCGACGGTCATGCTGCTATGCTCCGGTACAAAGGAAAATCTGGCAAAGAAGCAAAAACTCTGGAATTATATCAAAAAAAAGGATCTGCGTCTGTTCCGCCGTCTGCGCTGGGGCATTATGGGCGTTGTCATGAATCTTCCGGGAAAAACGGGACGTAAAATTTCCATTGCCGCGTACCGGATTTCCCAGAAAATTGTGGGATTTAACTAAAAAAGATTAGGGCATATAGAAAACGGCTATATACCCTGATTTTTTTAATCGATATTGTGCGTCTGGTTCAAAAGCGCTGTTTTCATGTCATATAATTTCTGCGACAGATCGACATAGATTTCCTGAGGATTGACAAAACGTTTCGTTTCATCCCAGAGCGTGTCCTTTTCCTTCGTGCAGATATCGCGGATCTCCATGACGGAAGGGGAGTGGTAAACGGCCTTTCCCTTTTGGATGACCGGAATCAGCATTTCGCGCATCCGGTAAGTGCCGCCCGCAAGCTTTGTTTTTTTCCAGGGCGCGTTCGGATCGAACAGCTTTAAATCCTTCGACTCGTCAAATACCTCGTCCGCAAGACAGATCAGGTCGGCGCGGATTTTTCCGGTCGCGTTGTCATAGATCCGGTAGAAGGTTTTGTTTCCCGGATTCGTTACTTTTTCTACGTTTTCCGAAAGTTTGATCTTCGGGATGAAATCTCCGTTTTCGTTCCGGATCGCCGCCAGCTTGTATACGCCTCCGAAGGAAGGGTTGTCTTTGGAGGTAATCAGGTTCGTACCTACGCCCCATGAAGTAATGGTCGCGCCCTGACTTTTCAGCGATTCGATGAGGTACTCGTCCAGATCGTTGGAGGCGGAAATAACGGCGTCGGTAAAACCGGCGTTATCCAGCATTTTACGGACTTTTTTGGACAGGTACGCAAGATCTCCGCTGTCCATGCGGATGCCGTAATAGCTCGAGTGGATGCCGGCGTCGCGCATCTCCTGAAAGACGCGGATGGCATTCGGCACACCGGATTTGAGCGTGTCGTATGTGTCTACCAGAAGAATGCAGGCGTTCGGATAGAGTCTGGCGTATTCGCGGAAAGCGGTATATTCATCCGGAAAGCTCATGATCCAGCTATGCGCGTGCGTACCCAGAACCGGTACGTCAAACATCTGTCCGGTCAGCACATTCGAGGTTCCCTTGCAGCCGCCGATGACCGCCGCCCTTGCGCCGTAGGTTCCGGAATCCGGCCCCTGTGCGCGGCGCAGACCGAATTCCATCACGCCGTCGCCCTGTGCGGCATAGCAGACGCGCGCCGCTTTGGTTGCGATCAGGCTTTGGTGGTTGATGATGTTTAAAACAGCGGTTTCGATCAACTGCGCCTCCATAATCGGAGCGACGACCTTCAGCATCGGTTCCCGCGGAAACATGACGCTTCCCTCCGGAATAGCATAGATATCGCCTGAAAAATGGAAGCCGGACAGATAGGAAAGGAAATCCTCGTCAAAAATCTTCAGGCTTCTCAGATAAGCGATGTCGTCCTCGTCAAAATGAAGGTTTTCAATATATTCAATGACCTGCTCTAATCCCGCGCAGATTGCGTATCCGCCTTCACATGGATTGCTGCGGTAAAATGCATCAAAAATTGCAACATCCTGATTCTGTGTTTTAAAGTACCCCTGCATCATGGTAATTTCATAAAGATCCGTCAGCAGGGTAAGATTTAATGTGCTCATTTGACATCCTTCTTTCTTTCGCAGGAATATTTTCGTTTCCTCCTGCAGTATGAAAATAGTGTATCATTTTTATCGGATTTTGCAACGGTTTTTCATGATAACGCAAAAAAACCGCCGCTTTACAATCTGCATTGTAAAAGCGGCAGTTTCTGCTGCAAAGCGATCCTACAAGGCGGAATCAAACCGGAAGCTTCCCTGTGCATAATACGCTCCTTCCGGAGTGTAGCTGTTGGAAGCGTCCGCCTGTGTCGTCAGATAGTAGTCAACCAGAGATACCTGACTGGAAATCGAAGCGCCGTATTCTTTGAAGAATTTTTGGACGTCGGACATATCGGCTTTTCGGAAGGTGTCTTCCGAAACGGTCAGCTTTCCGTCCTTGCCTGCGGTAATTCCGAATTTGCTCAGAGCTTCTTTATTCTGCGCCGTTTTATCCATGATCCATGACAGATTGGATGCTACGCCGGAATTTACGCTGAATCGGGCGGTATCAAGCATCTTGTTGTAGTTGCCGGCAAATTTTTTGACTGCGTCAAAAATCTTATCCGTATCGTACTGCGGCTGTCCGTCTTTATCCGTTGTTTTCTTGTATAAAGAATCGGATACCAGCTTTGCGAGGTCGTCCTTAAGGGCGGCTGCGCCCTCATAGGTTACGTTGTCCGGTTCGGGGTCTTCCGTTTTTTCCGTACTTTGTACAGCGGCGGATGATGCGCTTGCGAAGCCAAGTCGGGATGTGATCGTAGAACCGTAGCTCATGACATTATCCCGGGAAAACAGTTCCTGAACCTTGTTCATATCCGCTGATTTGAGCTTGCCTTCGTTCAACTGCAGGGTTCCGTCTTTTTTCAGCGTAATGCCGATCTCTTCGAGCTGTTTTGCATTGGCTTTCGTGGTGTCCATCATGGACGCGATATGCCGCGTTTTGCCCGATAGAGTGGATTTCTTTGCCGCGCTGACAACGCTGTTGTACTTGGAAACAAAATCCTTCATAGCAGAAGCCATGTTGTCCGCAGCAGCCGTTCCGTCTTCCGAATCCTTATAGGTATCTTCGCTCTGAAGCGCGGATATGGAATTCTTCAGACTGGAAATGCCGGACGTCAGATTGGTATTGGCCTCCTGCACTTCTTTGGAAACCGTCGGATGCTTCTTTTCTTCCAAAATCCGGTCAAGAACGTTATTCGTTTTGGCTGTGCTTTTGGAATCAGCGGTTGCGGAGACATTGGAATTGCTTGTATTTCCATAGTAAGCCTTCATCAGTCTGCCGTAGGTTCCGCTCTTGATAGTGTTCCAGTCCGAGATCCAGTTGAAACTTCCGGAGCTTCCGGAAATACCGGAAAAGAAATTGGAATAATTCATACTCATAGCCTTTTCACCTCCTTTTTCTTTTTATTCTACACCCTTTTTTAAATTATACAATACCGTTTTATGACTGTTTTGCGTTTTTTCATGTCATATACAGCGTAAAATACGGGAAAGTAAGACCGCCGGAGATGCAAAGGGAACCGGCGCCCTTTTTTTCAATCATCATTTTTGGGGTTATCGGATATGGATTTTGCACGTTCTTCAAGTTCCAGCATATATCGGTCAAAATCAGACATAAAGAGTCGGTCCTGAATGATACGGTATTTTTCAAATTCCGTTTCGGCGTGGAGCTTGGCTTGTTCAGCGCTGATCTTACCGGCTCCGGTTAAAAGCTCTGTGCCGTTAAATTCAAGGAATCCGTCAAGACGTTTTGCCCAATCTTCCATACTCATCGGAATATGGCGCTCCGCCTGCAGCTCGGCATAATCGAGATAGAGCGAAACAATCCGTTCCAAAAAAGACAGCTCGCTTTCTGTTAGATAGTTCTTGGCGATCGATACATCGCTTTTGACGATTTTCCCATCCGGCGCATTTTCCCAAGAAGTGAGTCCCATATGCTCTTTGCGGGCGTCGGCTCTTTCAACAATGAGTTCCGCCGCCGTATGCCTGTGAACCGCATAGTGCAGCTTGTTTTGAACAGTTTGAAAAAAGAGTTTGGTCGTATTAGAGTCCCTGTCGTAGTCAAATGCCGTAGCGTATAAGTCAGTTACCTTCTGATAGAATTTACGTTCGGAAAGGCGGATTTCACGAATATTTTCTAACTGGTGGTCAAAATATTCGTCGGTAAACAGAGTGCCTTTTTTCAGGCGTTCAACATCCATTGTCCAGCCTTGTATCGTATGATCTTTGACAATCTGCCCCGCCCATTTGCGGAACTGCACAGCACGTTCGTTATTGACCTTGAAACCGACTGCGATAATCATTTGCAGATTATAATGGATTACATCTCGGCTGACTTGTCTTGTCCCTTCGTCCTGAACTATTCGGAATTTCCGAATTGTTGAAGCTTCGGTCAACTCGCC
>CANQCX010000170.1 GCA_947591115.1 uncultured Lachnospiraceae bacterium
GATCCATCTGCACTTCCTCCCCCAATACTGCGGAGAGCATTTCCGTTGTAATATAACCCGGCCGGAGTACCGCCGGTTTTTCTTCCGTCAGGTCAATAATGGTGGATTCTATTCCAATCCCTACCGGACCTCCGTCCAGTATCATCGCAATTTTCCCGTCCAGATCCTCCGCCACATGCGCCGCTTCGGTCGGACTGGGACGTCCGGAAATATTGGCGCTCGGCGCGGCGATCGGGCAGCCGCTGCAGCGGATCAGCTCCAACGCAACCGGATGATCCGGCATCCGTACCGCTACAGTGTCCAGACCGCCGGTCGTCGCGTACGGAACGCGGCTGCTTTTTCTTACTATCATGGTAAGCGGTCCCGGCCAAAATGCTTCCGCCAGACGTTTCGCCTGCTGCGGTACTTCTGCCGCGACCTGCTCCAAATCCTTCTTATCCGCAATGTGTACGATCAAAGGATTGTCCGACGGACGCCCCTTCGCTTCGTAGATACGGGCAGCGGCTCCGGGATCCAGCGCATTCCCGCCCAATCCGTATACGGTTTCTGTCGGAAACGCCACAAGCGCGCCGGAAGCGATCAGCCGACCTGCTGCCTGCATGACGGAGTGATCCATCTGCTGCGGTTTTATTCTGCATATCTCTGTCCTCATGTTATTGATTATACCACATCCCCATAATATGGCAAATAAAAAAGCGGTTTAAAGTCCCTATTTTGTTAAAATTGTGCCAAATTAAATACAACCACACTTCTGCTTGAATTTCAAGTTTTTTTGTACTAAAATATCACTAAGCCATAGGGCTTAATAATGATCATTATTTTATAAGGAGGAATTCATTATGGCATACGTTATTTCTGATCAGTGCGTTAGCTGCGGCACCTGTGCCGGAGAATGTCCGGTAGGCGCTATCTCTGCAGGCGATTCTCAGTATGAGATCGATCCGGGCGCTTGTGTTGACTGCGGTACATGCGCTGGTGTTTGCCCTACCGGAGCAATCAGCCAGGGTTAATCACAAACACATAACTCCAAAGACAAAAAAGACTGCTTTTCGGCAGTCTTTTTTGCAATTCTCTTATGTAGGCAATCCTGCCGGATTCGGCACCGCCCCTTTTTTATTGGATTTTTCTTCTTTGTGAAACAAAGACTTTCTTTTCCGGAGATTTCCCCGAATCGCTGCATCCAGCTTTTTATAGCGTTCCTCCTGTGCCTCGTCCTGCTCGCGCATGAGATAGTTCATTTCTTTCAACACACGCTCCTGTACCTCCTGTCCGATGGTCAGGCTCAGTTCTTCGTTATTCAGCGCGATGGCATGTCCCACAATATCGCTCATCAGCTCCCGAAACTGCGCCATCCGTTCTTCGGCGGAACTTGTTTTTTCCGGCGGAACCGCCGGCTGCTGAATCGGAGTCGGCTTTGGCGGCGGCTGCAGGACCGGCTGCTGTCCGGGCGGAAGCGTCGGAGGCTGCAATACCGGCGGCGGAATAATGCCGGACGTATCAGCCGGTGTATCGCTTTGTGCATCGGCGGATTTCGTCAACGCCTGAAATTCCTCCACATCGCTGTTATGCAGCAGCATCCGGATTGCCTTTAGCTGGTACCCCTGCTCTTTTAACTCTTTTATCCTTTGAAACTCCTGTATATTTTCGTGTGTATAGTATCGGTGACCCATTTCATTTCGTGGAACGGTCAGCTCGAGTTCTTCTTCCCAGTAACGTAATACATGCGCCTCCACATTGACCAGATTGGCTGCGTCGGAAATCATGTAACGCACTTTCTCCACGACCGATAACCTCCTTTTATTCTGTTACCATATATTATATCGGTCGGCGGACAAGGTTTCAAACGTTTTCCATCGTATTATTTCGACAGCGTACGCGCATTAATGCTCCAAATTGGCAAATTTGGTATATTCCGGCAGCCATGCAAGGTTAATCGTTCCGATCGGGCCGTTACGCTGTTTGGCAATAATGACCTCGGAAATTCCTTTTAGCTCGGTATCTTTATTGTAGTAATCGTCGCGATATAAAAACATAACGACATCCGCATCCTGCTCGATCGCTCCGGATTCTCTCAGATCCGAAAGCATCGGACGGTGGTCGGGCCGCTGCTCGACCGCACGCGAAAGCTGCGACAAGGCGACAACCGGCACATTCAGCTCCCTTGCAATTCCTTTTAAGGAGCGGGAGATTTCCGAAATTTCCTGCTGTCTGGAATCGTTGCTTCTCACAGAGCCTGTCATCAACTGCAGATAATCGATGATGATCAGCTTCAGATCATGCTCCAGTTTATACTTCCGGCATTTGCTGCGCAGCTCGGATATGCTGATGCCCGGCGTATCGTCTATGATCAGCTCGGAATCCCCGATGACGCCTGCTCCCTCTACCAGCTTTTCCCAGTCCGTATCGGACAGATTTCCCGTCCGAAGCGCCTGCGCATCTACTCTTGCCTCCAGCGAAAACAGACGGTTTACCAGCTGCTCTTTCGACATTTCCAGCGAAAAAATCGCCGTACACATATTTTCATGAAACGCAACATACTGCGCAATATTCAGTACGAACGCGGTTTTTCCCATAGACGGACGCGCCGCTATCAGCACCAGATCCGACGGCTGCAGTCCTGCCGTCCGATAGTCCAGATCGATAAATCCGGTCGGAATTCCCGTAACCGAACCCTTTTGCTTGGAAGCTTTTTCAATCCTTTCCAATGCGTTCATGACCACCTGACGAATCGGAACGTATTCGTCTCCTGTCCGGCTGGACAACAGGGCAAACACATCATGCTCCGTCTTATCTAAGATCCTCTCAAGCGGCTCTTTTCCTCCGTAGCAGTCGTTTTCAATCTCCTCCGTTACGCGGATCAGCTTCCGCTTCATGGAATTTTCTTTTACAATATTGGCATAATGCTTTACATTTGCCGAGGTCGGAACCGCGGTAACCAGATCGCGGACAAATTCCAGACTTTGTATTTCTTTCGGAACGTCTTTTTCTTTCAGTTTGTTCTGCAGCGTTACCAGATCTACCGGCTGCCCGTTCCCGTACAGTTCTGTCATAGCTTCAAAAAGGACGCCATACTGCTGATGGTAAAAATCCTCCTTTAGAAGCATTTCCATCGCGGTAACGATCGCGTCCTTATCCATGATCATAGAACCGATGACCGACTGCTCGGCCTCCAAACTGTTCGGCATGATCCGCTTCATCAATGTATCGTCCAAAAACAGCCTCCTATTCTTCCGTTACCTGAACCGACAGCTTTGCCGTAACCTTCGGGTGCAGTTTAACCGGAATTTCATAGGTGCCCAACGCCTTAATCGGCTCTCCCATCTGCATTTTTTTCTTGTCCAGCTCCAATCCGGTCTGCGCCTTTGCCTCCTGCGCGATCTCTTTGGTTGAGACGGAGCCAAACAGTCTGCCTCCTTCTCCCGTTTTTACCTTTAAAATCACTTTCTGCTGTTCGATCGTCTTTGCCAGCTCCTGTGCATGCTCCAGATTTTCCTGCGCCACTTTATCCGCATGCTGATTCTGCAGCTTGAGATCATTCAGGTTCTTACCGGTCGCCTCAACGCCCAATTTCTTCGGCAGAAGCGCATTTCTGGCGTAGCCGTCGCTGACATTCACAATTTCGCCCTTTTTCCCCAGTGATTTTACATCCTGCAACAAAATAACTTTCATGATTCTATTTCTCCTTCTTTCAGCATATCGTCAATCGTCTGCTGTATGATATGTTTTGCCTGTACCACCGTACAATTCTTTAGCTGTGCGCCGGCAACGTTCAAATGGCCTCCTCCGCCCAGCCGTTCCATGATCAACTGGACATTGATCTCATCGATGGAGCGGGAGCTGACATATATTTTATCCTGATACTCCGTCAGCACGAATGACGCCTTGATCCCGATGATGTTCAATAATTCATCCGCCGCCTGTGCGCCTACCACCGTCGGACTTTCTACGTTTTCGCCCGGACAGACGGAAATCGCGAATACTCCGCGGTAAACCTCTGCGTGGCGTACCGCCTCTGCGCGCGCTTTGTATGCAGACATATCGTTCCGGAGCATTTTACGGACTCTCGTCACATCCGCACCCGAACGCTTCAGATATGCGGCGGCCTCAAAGGTACGAACGCCCGTCTTGGTCATAAAATTATTGGTATCGATCAGAATTCCCGCATAGATGCAGTCCGCCTCACATGCCTCCAGCTTAAAGCCCTCCTGAAAATACTGCAGCACCTCCGCAACCATTTCACAGGCGCTGGAAGCGTACGGCTCAATATAGGACAGCAGC
>CANQCX010000171.1 GCA_947591115.1 uncultured Lachnospiraceae bacterium
GACCACAGCTACTATTACGAAGGATATACCGCTTTTAAGACGGAAAAATTGTAAAAGGGAATTGCTATGAACTTAAAAGATATCCATGCGGCGAGGTAAGAAGAATGAGTACAAAAGAGAAAACGGAAAATGTCGCGGAGCAGGTTTATGAAGGACTGCTGTACGCGGTAGCGGATGCTTATCAAAATCCCGAAGAGAACGAACCTGTGGATCGAAACGGCCATATGCGTATCAAAGACCTTTCTAAGCGTTTTCACTTGTCAGAACTGAAGATCCGCAGACTGCTGGTAACGGCGAAGGTATATCAGCCGTCCGCAGAAAAAACAGCTTTGATGAAAACGATTCAAAGTCTGTATGCGAAGGGAAAAACGGCAGAGGAGATCGCGGAGGAACTGCACTTGAGCACAGTGTCTGTAAAGTCCTATCTGCCGTATGAACAGGGGATGTGCAAAAACAGAGTCGATTATGACGAAAGCGGGGAAGAACAACAAGACGCGGGGCAGGAAAACCGCCGGACGGAGGATTCGCCGGAACGGGAACGCGCGCTTTCCGATTTGCAGAACGCCCTCAGGCAGTTTCAAGAAGAAGCCAAAACCGTTTATCCGGTCAGCAAAAAAACCGGCGAACGGCTGGACGGGTGTCTTTGGAATGCGTTAGCGGCGTTTGCCGGAAAAGGCTTCTGTACGGCGACCGGACTGGAATTTTCTTACACGATCCGCGGCTATGAAATGTTTGTGAACCGTAAAAATAAATCCATTACGAAATCAACCGTATTGATCGCTTTCCACAATGGCCTAAAGCTGCAGTTCGGACCGGAAGCGTGCGGATATGTACAGGGACCAAAAAAGCTGGGCACATTTGGAGCCTCCTATTTGTATCCGGTCTTTTTGCGGCTGGGAGTTATCCGGAATAAAGCGGTGTAAAAATACAGTAGATTTTTCAAAGAAAGTCGGATATAATAGATGCACAGGAAGCGACCGAAGTGTGAAAGGAAGGCTGCTATGCTGAAATTAGAGATAAAAATGGATGAGGATAAGATACTTGCTGACCAGAAGTACAGGGTAGAAAGTATATATCAGGCACTGGAAGAGGCGTTTGCCCGGTACAGGCTGGGCAGGATAAAGAAGCCTGACGGCACATTATGCTTTGTTGGAAATGGAAATCCGAAAGATTACGGAGCTTTTGGGTGCATCATTACGTCCCTGAGGGAAAAATCGTGGTTTATGGATTATGTGACCAAGTGGATATGGTACAATAGCGATGATGGAGAGACGGAAGACGATTTTGCTGTGGAAGATGTATTGTACCACTATACGAAGAAATTGAGTGTGGCATAATGGCAAGGAGAGAAGCGAGACATTTAAAGGCGCTGTATTTCGACCTGTGTGTGAAAGATTTGAAAGAGCATTACTCTGCAACGAACCCGAATGGTGCTTATGGCAAAATACAGGATTTCTTGCTCAAACATAATTTTTCCCATGAACAGTATTCCGGATATCACTCGATGTACAAGACTACGGATTTGGAGATTTTCGACCTGATTCGGGAAATGAGCAGGGAGCTTTCGTGGTTGGCTCCATGCCTCAATCATTTTGAAGTGACCAATGTGGGAGCCAACCACGATCTAATGCAGTTGTTTGAGGAAGCAGTGCCGGAACCGGATACCATATAGGAAATTGACAGGGAATCGCCGCTGGAAGGGGTGGCGGCGGTTTGTATCGATATGTACTATATTTTTGTCTTTTGAAATAATCCTCCGCATGGAGGCTTTTGTCATATCTGATCACATGTAAATTCTTCTCTCAGCTTCTTTTCTAATGATTCCACAGGAACATGTTATGATATAATGTAGATGCTTCATGGAGGTATGAGTGTGAGAAAAACGATTTATGTGATATATACAGCTCTTTTTCTTGTTCTTTTGTTTCTTTTGGCGTTCGGACTGTTCCGTTATTCAAAGCGCGGGGAAGCCGGCGGATGGCAGCCGACGAACATACCGGAAACGGAAAGCGAAACAGAGGGTGCGATTCCGGAGGAAGCCGTATATCTTGAAAAGGTACAGGAATGCGAAGAACAGGGCGACCTGCAGGGGCAGCGTCTGGCACTGATCGAGCTGCACCGGCACTATCCGTCTGTAGAATACGTCCGCAGGATCAATGAGATTGCCGTAGAGAAAGAGGACAGCGATCCACAGGTAGCGGAGCTTTTGACGTTATTTTGGAATTGTTTTGACGATCGTGACGCAGGCGGACTGCGCAGTCTGGTCGGCTCCGAAGAGTGGAGCGCGCAGATGCAGGATGATCTGGCGGGCGTACGGCGAAAAACGGAGATTTCCGGAGAGCAGGAAATTTGGATCCTTTCCGATACGGAAGCTACGACGGTTATCTGCCGCTTTGGAGAAGAAGATTACCGGTATTTCGCGGCGGATGCCAGCGGAATGATGATCGGAGAATTCGGTTTTTCAGACGGCGCTTATAACGGCGGATGCCGGATTTCTTATTTTGATGAAACGGATGCGTTTGTACGCAGTTTTTCCGGAGAACTGGAAGAAAATATAACAAAGGGTTCTTTTGAAATTGCATACAATGAAAATATTTATCATGGAACCATGAAGGAAGACGGAAAAACTGCCGAAGAACAGATTGAGGAAGTGACCGAGGACGGAAACGTGATTTACGCTTATGCGGAAGACGGAACCTATCTGTACGAACCGGATGCATCGGAGGAAACGTTTGTCATTGACCGAAATTATCTGGGATTGCCGGAAACGCTCGGATGGTAGGTGTTTATAAAAAGAGGAGGGGAGCGTATGATACCAAAGAGAAGCAAGATCATCATCGCATCGTTTGCGTCGGCGGGAGTGATCGCCGCAGCGGCGGCGGGCGGCGCGCTTTTCAATAGCGGCAGCAAAAGCAATTCGGAGCGGCAGACCGAACATTTTGCGTCGGCGGAGGTTCCGGAAACGGAAAGCGAAGATGTATTGAAAGTATTTGAAGAAAATTTTGAAAAAGAATTGAAAGAAATTTCCGGTCAGGATTCGCGTCCGGCGCTTATGTCGTTTGCAGGAGCGAAAACGCCGCATGTCGGATCGGTTTCGGGGGATGACGATTCTTTGAACAATCACGAGGAATCGGAGCATCCGGATTCCGGAACGGGGAACCGAACCGGAGGGAATGCCCAGACAGGCGGAACGAGGAACCCAGCCGGAGGGAATGCCCAGACAGGCGGAACGAGGAACCCAGCCGGAGGAAATGCCCAGACGGGCGGAACGGGAAATTCGTCCGGCGGAAATTCTCAGACGGGCGGAACAGGAACCCCGTCCGGAGGAAATTCTCAGACAGGCGGAACGGGAACTCCGTCCGGCGGAAATTCTCAGACAGGCGGAACAGGAACTCCGTCCGGCGGAAGCACCCAGACGGGCGGTTCCGGAGGAAATGAAGGAATGGGCGGCGGAAATTCCGGAGGAAATGAAGGAATGGGCGGCGAAGGTTCCGGAGGAAACGAAGGAACAGGAAGCGGCGGAAGCTCCGAAAACAACGAAGGAACGGGAGACGGAGCGGACGAATAGCGCTGAAATGAGAGGTCGGTAGCAGGTTTATGAGCACAAAGTCGATTGATATGGAAAAACGAAAAATGGCGGATATGCTTGCCGGAGACCGATTTTACGCGGAAGAGGACACCTTTATTCGTGAACTGCTGCAGAATGCCTATGACGCCTGTTTTACCCGTCAGGCGCTGGAGATGAGCTGGGGCGCGGAATTCCTTGCGGCGCAGCGGGAGGAACCGCCCCGAAAGCAGAAAGAACCTTACGTACCCTCGATCCGGATCGAATTCAATTCCGAAATGCAGGTTTTTATGATAGAAGATAACGGCATCGGGATCAACGAGGAAGATCTGCAAAATTACATTGAAAAAATCGGAAATAGCTACTATACCAGCAAAGAATTTGAAGCGCAGAAGCTGAATTATACTCCGATCAGCCAGTTTGGGATCGGACTGCTTTCCTGTTTCCGGATCGCGCATACGATTCATATCGATTCCCGAAAAGACAAATGCGCCAATACGGCATGGAATGTTTCCAATCAGGTATCGCTTGTTCCGGTTTCGGCAAAATGGTACGGCTATTCGATGGAAATCGAACGCTTTAATCCGCGCCAGACTATGATGGGAACGCGGATCGCGCTGACGTTAAAGCCGGAGTATTCCGCAAAGCTTTCCTTAAATTACCTTACCCGCATGATCAATCACTATATGGCATATCAGCCGATCCC
>CANQCX010000172.1 GCA_947591115.1 uncultured Lachnospiraceae bacterium
CCCGTACATCGGACATCGCTTCTTCCTTCGACGTCCCATACTTCCGGCAAATCATATCTGCAATTTCTTCTGTTTTCTCCCCATTTACAAGAGACTGCCAAATCTCCGCCGCAGCAGCATTCAGCGGCAGCGGTCTGTGGTAGTTCTGACCGCTTTGTCCCATATCCAGCAGCCAGTACAAACCCGCCGCATATCGGAGCTGATACTGGTGCAGATCATATTTTCCACTCATTTTATTTTATCATACTCCTATGATTTTTTGTAGATAAACTTCGAAACTTTCGCATTTTTTCGCTTTTTTTATTTTATTATTTCACTATTTCATTTTTGATTTCAAATCCATATATTCGTCGATCAAACGATCCAGCCGGCGGCTCTTCGGATAATAAACATCATAGCTGTCCCTTCCGAAGGAACGATCCAGCTCCTCTCTCGCCTGTTCAATCCTCTTTTGTAATTCCAGCAATTCACTCATGTTTGCTTCTCCTGTCGTTTTCTGTTTTTATGCTTTTCTTTTGCGGTACCTTCCTGCAAAAATCCAGATTATGGAAATTGCTGCAAGACAGGCGGCCAATGCCATAGATACCGGATAACCGATGACCGGCAGCAGCAGTTGGTCCGTTCTTAAAGATTCGATCCAGAACCTGCCGATGCCGTAACCCAAAAGGTACCAGAGAAATACCTCGCCCTCAAATTTCCTGCGGTTAAAACATATCAGAAGCAGGAGCAAAAGGCACAGATTCCAAAGCGACTCGTACAAAAAGGTCGGATGCACCTGAATGTATTCCACTCCCTTTACCGTAACCAGATGCTCCATCAATTCTTCCGTCACATCCGAAGACCGGACCGCCGAAAGCGGAAGCTGCATGGCAAAGAGATTGTCGCAATATCCGCCAAACGCCTCCCGATTAAAGAAATTTCCCCAGCGTCCGATGATCTGCCCCAGAATCAATCCCAGTCCCGCCGTATCACAGAGCCTTCCAAACGGGATCCTCCGGACTCTGGAAAAAAGAAACGTCGTCAAAATCGCCGCAATGACGCCGCCGTAAATGGCAAGGCCGCCTTCCCTGATGCGGAAGATTCCCCATAAATCGTCTTTGTATAAATCCCAGCGGAAAACAACATAATAAATACGCGCGCCGATCAGCGAACAGATAATTGCGATCAGCGCCAGATCAAAATAAGTTTCCGGATCCTGACCGGTCTTTTTGGCCTGATAAGAGGCAAGCGCAAGACCTGCCGCCATCCCCAGCGCAATCACGATCCCGTAATAAGCGATGGTAAAACCGCCGATCGATATGGTTTTTCCTACGTGATCCAGATAAATATGTAAATTAGGAAAATTGATATTGTAGTCCAAAATAATTCCTCGCTTTTGCTCCCGTCGGATGCGGACTGCCCGAAGGCAGTCCGTTTTCCTACGGATTGTTTTATTGGCACACAAAGCTTCCGCATTCCGTTTCCTGAACCTTGTCTGCATGGCCGCCGGAAATTCCGATGTGTTTTGCGCTGCATTTTCTGGATTCATTGTAGATGCATTCCTGTGCTTCGCAATCCACATGCGTATCCTTGTGGGCAAGCGCCGCGCTGTTGACGCCGCAGCCGCAGCCTTTCGGCGCGAAGCTTCCGCAGCATGTTTCGCTTGACATACGGGCGTCTTTTCCGATAACGGTAATATCATTCCTTTTACAGCTTTTGTCCCGGTTATAGGTACAGTTTACTACCGTACAATCCAATAACGTCATGATCCCTACCTCCTGCTTATATTCAAAAGATTACAGGATTAGTATGAATCGGCATTCTTTTATTATGCTGGCAATTTGCGGAAGTTTTTTTATTTTTATTTTTATTTTTGTTCGAGAACCTCTTCCTTCCGTATCTGTTTTGTACGGATTTCCTCGCAGATTTGGCTGATAAAATCAGACAGCGGCTGTACGCCCTCGTCGCCCGCAAAACGGCTTCTGACCGATACGGTATGCTCTTCCTCCTCCTGCTGCCCAACGACCAGCATATACGGGAGCTTATCCAGTCTTGCCTCGCGAATCTTATAGCCGATCTTTTCGGAACGGCAGTCTACTGTGGCATCTACTCCGTTTCTGGTCAATTCCTTTGCCACCTGATTGGCGTAATCCAGATATTTTTCGGAAATCGGAAGCACGCGCACCTGCTCCGGACACAGCCACGTCGGGAACTTTCCGGCGTATTTTTCGATCAGCCATGCCAGCGTCCGCTCATAGCAGCCCATAGAGGTTCTGTGGATGATGTACGGACGCACCTTGTCTCCGTTTGCATCGATATAATACATGTCAAACTGCTCTGCGATCAGCGCGTCCCACTGAATGGTAATCATGGTATCTTCTTTTCCGTATACGTTTTTCGCATTGATGTCTACCTTCGGGCCATAGAAAGCCGCCTCTCCGACATCCTCTACAAACGGAATCTCCAGCTCCGTCAATATCTCACGTATATGCTGCTCGGTTTCCTCCCATACTTCCGGCTCGCCGATGTATTTTTCCCGATTCTGCGGATCCCATTTGGAAAGATGGTACGTAACGTCTTCTTCTACTCCCAGCGTCGTCAGGCAGTATTTGGCAAGCGCAAGGCAATTTTTAAATTCCTCTACCATCTGGTCCGGACGCACGATCAAATGTCCCTCGGAAATGGTAAACTGGCGCACGCGCGTCAATCCATGCATTTCGCCGGAATCCTCGTTCCGAAACAACGTAGAGGTCTCTCCGTAACGGATCGGCAGATCCCGATAGGAATGCTGCGTTGCTTTGTAGACATAATACTGGAACGGGCAGGTCATCGGACGCAGTGCAAGCACTTCTTTGTCCTTTTCTTCCTCGCCCAGTACGAACATTCCCTCTTTGTAGTGATCCCAGTGTCCGGAAATTTTATACAGATCGCTTTTTGCCATCAACGGCGTCTTTGTCCGGACATATCCCCACTCGCGGTCTTCCAGATCTTCGATCCAGCGCTGCATTTTCTGAACCATCTTTGCGCCCTTCGGCATCAGCAGCGGCAGTCCCTGTCCGATGACGTCCACCGTTGTAAAAAGCTCCATTTCCCGTCCCAGACGGTTGTGGTCGCGCAGCTTGGCATCCTCCAATTTCGCAAGATGCTCTTTTAGTTCTTCTTTTTTGTTGAAGGCGGTTCCGTAGATTCTCTGCAGGCGCGCCTTTTCGGAGTCGCCCCTCCAATACGCCATGGAGGAGGAGATCAGCTTATACGCCTTGACGCCTTTGGTATTCATCAGATGCGGACCGGCGCACAGATCGACAAAGCCTCCCTGATCGTAAAAGGAAATTTCGGCATCCTCCGGAAGATCTTTGATCAGCTCTACCTTATACGGCTCCTGCCGTTCTTCCATATAAGCAATGGCTTCTTTTCTCGGAAGCGTAAAACGGGTAATCTCATGCCCTTCTTTGATGATTTTTTTCATTTCGTCTTCGATGCGGTCTAAGTCCTCCCTTGAAAACGGTTCCGCGTCAAAATCATAATAAAATCCGTCTTCGATCGCCGGACCGATGGTAACCTTCGCCTCCGGAAATAGGCGTTTTACCGCTTCCGCCATAATATGGGAGGCAGTGTGGCGGATTACCTGAAGTCCCTTTGGATCATTGGCTGTTATGATATTCAGTCCGCAGTCTGCGCTGAGTACGGTTCTTAAATCAACGATTTTTTGATCCACTTCTCCCGCACAGGCGACGCGCGCTAATCCCTCGCTGATATCCTGCGCAATTTCGTAAACGCTTTTTGGTTCTGAATATTCTTTTACCGAACCGTCTTTTAAAGTGATTTTCATGATTCTGCTCCTTTTTTGTTTCTTTTATTTTCCTTGTTATTATCCTTGTCTTTTCTTTTTTGACCGGACAAAAAATCCCTGACATTACTCTACGCAATGTCAGGGACGATATACATAGGAATCGTGGTTCCACCCTGCTTCTTTCCCCTGTGACAGCTTCACAGCGGGAAACTCGTTTGATGATAACGGAATCGCCGGACCGGATTAGGGTCACTCAGAGCTGGTTTTCGTCTGTTTCCCATAAGGACGCTTCCACCGCCTGCGCCCCTCTCTGTTATGTTTCACAGCTTACTGGACTCTTCATCGTATTATCCCTTTTGTACTGGCTATTATAAACTCTTTTT
>CANQCX010000173.1 GCA_947591115.1 uncultured Lachnospiraceae bacterium
GCGGTAGAATAACGCACATGCCCCACGCCGATGTCTCCCTGAAGCTGTTCTAAATGCTCCGGAGTAAATACTTCATTGACCAGTCCCATTCCTTTGTAGGAAACGACTTTTCCCTTCGGGCCCGCGGTATCGCTGACGGCGATGCCGCAGCTTTCCTGCCCTCTGTGCTGCAGGGCAAAAAGACCATAGTAAATCGTAGAGGCGATATTGCCTCCGTCAAAATCATACATTCCAAAGATTCCGCATTCTTCATGCAGCGCATCTTCTTCGTAATAATTGCTGATAAGATCGTTTTGATTCATAAAATCTCCATTAACGTGTAAATTCTTCTCCGGTCAATAAAGCATAGGCTTCTTTATATTTATTGATGGTTTTCTGCACGACATCCTCCGGCAGCAGATAATCGCTGTCCGGATTTGCTTTCAGCCAGTCCCTGACGTACTGCTTGTCAAACGACGGCTGCCCCTGTCCCGGCTGATAGCCTTCCAGCGGCCAGAAACGGGAGCTGTCCGGCGTAAGCATTTCATCGCCCAGAACGATATTTCCGTCTTCGTCCAAACCGAACTCAAACTTGGTATCTGCAATAATGATGCCTTTTTTTAGCGCATATTCCGCGCATTTTTTATAAAGAGCGATCGTATACTCTTTGATCTTCTTTGCGTACTGCGCGCCTTTTTCGGGATAAATCTTTTCCAGAATTTCCACGCTCTCTTCAAATGAGATATTTTCGTCGTGATCGCCCAGCTCCGCTTTGGTGCTTGGCGTATAGATCGGCTCCGGCAGCTTATCGGACTCCCGCAGTCCCTCCGGCAGCGTTATTTTGCAGACGGTGCCGTTTTCCTGATAGCTTGCCCATCCGCTTCCGGTAATATAGCCGCGCACAATGCATTCGATCGGAAGCATCTTTAGCTTCTTGCACATCATGCTGTTTCCGTTAAAACGCTCCTGCCGGAAAAACTCCGGCATATCCGAAGCGTCTACCGAAATCATATGGTTCATAACCACATCTTTGGTATATTCGAACCAGAATTTTGACATCTGCGTCAGAATGGCTCCCTTATCCGTAATTTTGTTCTGTAAAATATGGTCAAAAGCGGAAATACGGTCTGTGGCTACCATGATCAGGCTGTCTCCATTGTCGTATACCTCTCTGACCTTTCCTTCTTTGATTGGCTGATATTCCTGCATTTTTTACTCCTTTATCTATTGTTTGATCAAAAGCGACTTTCCGGTCATTTCCTTTGGCTGCTCTAATCCCATGATCTCCAGCAGCGTCGGCGCGATATCGGCAAGGCATCCTCCCTCGCGCAGCTTCCAGTTCGGCTCTCCGTTTACAAGGAGGAACGGAACCGGATTCGTCGTATGCGCCGTATGCGGCTTTCCGGTTTCATAATCGATCATCTTTTCCGCATTTCCATGATCCGCGCAGATGAACATGACGCCGCCCGTTTCTTTGATGGCGTCTACCGCTTCGCCGATCAGGCTGTCCACACGCTCAACCGCCGCAACCGCCGCAGAAATGACGCCGGTATGACCGACCATATCCGGATTGGCAAAATTGATAACGATTACGTCGTATTTGTCGGATTTAATCGCCTCGACCAGATCCATTCCGACCTCCGGCGCACTCATTTCCGGCTTCAGGTCATACGTTGCAACATCCTTTGGCGAATTGACCAAAAGACGCGCCTCGTCCACATTCGGCTCCTCGATTCCGCCGTTAAAGAAAAACGTTACATGCGCGTATTTTTCCGTTTCCGCCAGACGAAGCTGGGTTTTGCCGCATTTTGCAAGGTATTCTCCAAAAGTATTGACGATCGTCTCTTTTTCAAACGCAATACGCTTATTCGGAATCGTTTCGTCATAGTCCTTAAAGCAGACATACGTCAGCGGGATTCGTCCGGTTGCGCGTTCAAAGCCCGTAAACGCATCATCGCAGAACGCTCTTGTAATCTCGCGCGCACGATCCGGACGGAAGTTGAAAAAGATAACGGAATCGTTTTCTTTGACTAGAGAAAGCGGCTTTTCGTTTTCCGTAATTACCGTCGGCAGGACAAATTCATCCGTAACGTCGTTTGCATAAGAATCTTCCATCGCCTGTACGGCGTTTTCCGCCTGTACGCCTTCGCCAAGAACCAGTGAATCATACGCTTTCTTTACGCGGTCCCAGTTGTTATCACGATCCATCGCATAATACCGTCCGGACAGGGAAGCGATCTTCCCTACGCCGATCTCGGCCATTTTTTCCTCTAACTGGCGGACATACTCTTTTCCGGAGGTCGGCGGAGTGTCCCTGCCGTCCAAAAATGCGTGTACATATACCTTGCTCAGACCGTTTCGCTTTGCCATCTCCAGCAATCCGTAAAGATGTGTGTTGTGGCTGTGTACGCCGCCGTCCGAAAGCAATCCCCAAAGATGCAGGTCGGAATCGTGTTTTTTACAGTTTTCCATTGCGGAAAGCAGGACTTTATTTTCGAAAAACGTACCGTCCTCGATATCTTTCGTAATTCGTGTCAGATCCTGATAGATAATGCGGCCGGCGCCGATATTCATATGTCCGACCTCGGAATTTCCCATCTGTCCGTCCGGCAGTCCTACCGCCATTCCGGAGGCGTTTCCTTTTACAAAAGGACATTCCTTCATTAATTTATCCATGACCGGAGTATTGGCCATTGCGATCGCGTTGCCCTCGGTTTTTTCGTTTAATCCGTAACCGTCAAGCACCATCAGTACCACTGGTTTTTTACTCATACCTGTTCCTCTCCTCTTCTAAATTCTCATACCAACTTTAATAATACATGATTTTCCTGCAAATGCAAGGACTTGTTCCTCAGCCGCTGAAGTCATTCCCGATTTCCGACAATATCGATCCGCGCGCCGGTCAGGTCGTATGCCCCTGAGCGGCTTGCATAATCGGAGCCGGACAGATACCAGGCGCCCTCCGTTTCTGAAAAAGCATTTTCCGGTGTCAGTTCCATCAGACTGCCGTTTTCCTCAATGGCCGCGTTGACGGACAGATCCGCAATGTAGCGGCAAAACTCCGCTTTTTCGCCGTCCTCCGTTAAAATGCGCGTGGTCAGCTCCTGCTGTATGCATGGAAGCATGGCAAATGAGAGCGTTCCATCCGAATGGATCCTGATCTGTACGATCGTGGTGTACAATGCTCCTGTCGAGAACCAGAAATTACCCAATCCGTAAAAAACAGGAACGCCGTCTATATATTCCACACCCTGAAGACGGTGGGAGTGGTTGCCGATAACGGCGTCCGCCCCCGCCTGCACAAAGCTCTGCGCAAGCTGGCGCATATCCTCCTGCGGATAAAGCATTCCTTCCGTTCCCCAGTGGACATAGACAATGACGTAGTCGCTGCTTTTTTTGGCTTCTTCGATTACCTTCAGAAAGCGGGCGGGATCCAGCGTTTTTAACACGCCCGGCTCGTCTTCTGTGGCTTCCTTTGTATAACTGTAAAACTTTTCAATCTGCGTGGCGGATACAAAAGCGATTTTGCGCCCGTTTGCAATAAAATAGGAAATCTTCTGCGCTTCATCGATATTTTTCCCAGCGCCGATATAAGGAATTCCCGCGTCATCAAGCGTTTTCATTGTATCTAAAAGCGCGTCTTTTCCATAGTCGTACACGTGATTGTTCCCTAAAGAAACAATATCCGCCCCGAATACCGAAAGCTGCTCTACCCGTTCGGGATCCGCCCGAAACGTATAGGCTTTTCCTGCAAGCGGCGCCCCCCTGTCGCTGTAGGTAAATTCATTATTGACAAGCGTAATATCCGCCGACTGCAGCTCCTTTTGCACTTCCTCGGCAATGCAGCTTTTGAGACCGCCGCTTTTTTCATTCATCGCCTGCGTCGTATACCAGTTCTCATCAAAATTGATGTCTCCGATAAAATCCAGAACCGTCGTATCGCTGCTGCTGCATTCCTGCCATACCACATCCGAGAGCCTCCATGTTTCATATTGAAGGTCCCTGCAGTACTCCATCCACAAGGCATGAAGGGAGTTTTCCGTTACCGAATACCAGTATTCGGGATCGTTTCCTCCTTCCGCGGCATAGGAGGCAAGCGTAATGACCGCTTCGTTTCCATAGCGGCCGCACAGCCATGACAAAAACGATTCATCCAC
>CANQCX010000174.1 GCA_947591115.1 uncultured Lachnospiraceae bacterium
CGGAATATGCGCACGATGCCGCAGGTCGTTACCATACAGGAAAGCAACCGCGTAGCGTTTCACTCCGGACCGGATATGGAATTTTTAAGGATTCAGCAGGAAGCGTTTGAGAACAAGATCATATCCTCCGTCTATCTGGTCGGAGAAGGCTTTGACGGCGGCTGGATGAAGTCCTCCCTGACCTTTTTATGCAGGGGAAGAAGGGCGTTTATCGGAAACAACCTGTTTTCCAAAGGAGCCTGTTATGCCGCAAAAGTGCGGGAGCAGGAGGAGGACTGGCCCTATATTTACATGGGCGAGAACGAGATGAAGTTTAACGTAAGCCTAAAGCTCAAGCGGCAGGGACAGCCGGAATTTTACAGCCTGATCAGCGCCGGGAAAAACTGGTTTGAAACGCGCGGAGAATGCGAGGTCATCCTTTCCGGAACGCCGGAGATCGATTTTTGGAAGCAGCTTCCGAACAGCAGGGAAGCCAGAATCGAAACGCTGGAGCTTACGGATCTGCCGAACCGTCCCGACCGGACGACAAGGCTTCGGATCGTGGCATGTCCGGTAGCGGATGATAAGATCGAGATCGAAATACGGGATCTGGGTTTTGGAGAATTGTACCGCAGTACCGATAAGACATGGAAATATACGATGTCCATGTAGGGAGGCAGCGATGGGAGAACTGTTATTATGTAAAGAGCCGATTGCGGCGATGCCGTATTATATCGAGGGAATTTCGATCAATGTGTATTCGCTGGAGGAGCTGTGCTATTACATTTCGCACAATACCTATCTTCTGGAGCAGAATTTTATGGATCCGGAATTATGCGCGTGGGTGGAAAACGAACTGAAGCTGACCGAGCTTGCCGAAGAGTTGCGGCGGCAGATTTACGAAAAAGGAAGACTGTCCGAGTTTATTGCCCTCATCTTAAAGGAATGCGGCTACTGCACGCGTGAGGAGGTTCGAAACATCTATGATGTGCTTCAGGAGCTGGAAGGAAAATCCGACTATGAGTGCAGCAAAATACGCGCGGACAGGCTGATGGAAAAAGAAAAATATTTAAGCAGCATCTATGAATATAAACGTCTGCTGGACTCGGAGGAGACGCTCGGAGAGGCTCCGGAAACGGTCGGAAATATCTGGCACAATCTGGGGACGGCGTATGCGAGGATGTTTTTGTTTGAAGAAGCCGGGAACTGTTTTGAAAAGGCGTACCATTACAACAAAAACGAAGAATCCTTAAAAGAGTGCCTGCTGGCGCATCAATGCAGGAAGGACGAAGCCGGATTTTATCAGACAGCGGAAAAATACGGCGTTTCGCAGGAAACCCTTCAGGAGCTTCAAGAACAGATGCAGGAGAAGGAGCCGGACGGGACATTTACGGAGTTTTCGGAAAATCTCAAAGTATTGCAGGCGTTGCTGGATAGCGGAGACCGGAGGCAATACCGCAAAGAAGTCGAAAACATGATTCTAAAATGGAAAGAGGATTATCGGAGGATCTGCAGGATATAAGAGATGAGTTTATTTTCAGGAAAAAATAAAAAGAACCAAAAAAAGAAAAAATCCAGCAATACCGTCATTATTTCCGGTCCCGCGCTTTCGACAACAAAAGCGGCGGAAGAACCCGTTTCCAAGCGTCAGGTCGTGGAGCTTTGCGAGGAAATGATCGATGTTTCCAGAGAACTGGAGGATATCCGGTCGGAATATCAGATGGTTACCTCCTATCTGAACGACGTGCAGATCATTTCGGAGCTGCCGGAGGAGGAAAAGGCAGCGATTCAGAAATCCGCATCGATGGTGTATAAACTGGATCATACAAGAACGCAGTTTCTGGAATCGGAGCAAAAGCTCTCCGACGTGCAGTTTGCGCAGATGCAGGAAGAAGAATATGAAATTCCTGCCGCGATGAAACGGCTGAAATCCAATGAGGCATATCTGGATGCCATTAAACGGGATCTGAACTATCTGGAGGGCGAAAAGGTCGAGTGGGAGATCTTAAAACAGGAGTACGCAAAAGAGCAGAGGATCATCCGCAGAACCTCCTTCATCTTTTTCCTGCTGTTTGCCGGAGTTGTGGTGCTGCTGCTTTTGATGTCGTTTGTACTGGATATGGACACGCGGATCTTAATGTCCGTCGTAGCGTTTCTGGCGGTGCTTTTTGGCGCGTTTTCCCTGTTGAAATATCAGAACAACAGTCGGGAGATCCACCGCTGCGACGTCAACCGGAATCAGGCGGTTACGCTGGAAAATCATGTGAAGATCAAATATGTCAATATCAAAAACGCAGTCGATTACGCCTGTGAAAAGTACCATATCAAAAATTCCTATGAATTGACCTACCTGTTTGAGCAGTATCAGGAAGCGGTCAAAGAACGGGAAAAATTCCGGCAGACCAACGACGATCTGCAGTATTACAGCGAACAGCTTGTACGGCAGTTGGAGGCGCATAAGCTTTACGATGCGCGGGCGTGGATCCATTATGTAAACGCGCTGCTGGACGCCAAAGAAATGGTAGAGCTCAAACACGACCTGCTGATGCGCAGGAAAAAGCTGCGCAGCCGTATGGAATACAATGTTTCCGTTCTTTCCGACATCAAAAAAGAAATCGAACAGTACGTAAAGGAAAACCGGCAGTCCTCGGGACAGATCGAGCAGATTTTGTCCAGAATTGAGGAAATCAGCCAGCTTGCTTCGAATTGACGGAAACAATTGACGGAAACTTTATGAAAAATAATTGACTTTTTTCCCCATAAGTATTAGAATTACAACGATACTGTGAATCATTTACCAAAAGAGGAGGAAATTGAAAATGGACAGTAATTTTTCCAACAATATGGCACAGCCGCCACAGGGCGGATCCGGCATGGCGATTGCATCAATGGTATTGGGTATTGTATCTTTGGTTTTATCCTGCTGCATACCGTATGTACCGTTTATCTGCGCTTTGATCGGAGTAATTCTCGCAGCGGTTTCCCTGTCGAAAAAATTACCGGGAAAGGGAATGGCGATTGCAGGTCTTGTCTGCAGCATTATTTCTCTGATCCCTGCGGTTCTGCTTGTAATTGGATATTTCAGTCTTACAAGCATGTTCTAATTGCAGGCGGTTAGTAGAGTCTTTGACGAATGAGGTGGTTAAATGTTTTGTAAAAATTGTGGACAGCAGTATGTAACGGATGAAGCGGTATTGTGCGTAAAGTGCGGCGCACAGAGAGGAACCGGATCAAATTTCTGCCCGAACTGCGGACAGCCGACTCAGCCGGGCAGCGCTGTATGTTTGAATTGCGGAGTTTCTTTGAATGATTTCGGCGTAAAAGGACAGAAGTCCAAGATCGTAGCAGGACTGCTTGGAATTTTCCTCGGTGCGTTTGGCGTACATAACTTTTATCTGGGATATACCAGCAAAGCGGTCATTCAGCTTGTCTGCTCGATCGTAGGCATTGTGTTGTCCTGTATCGTGATCGGTGCGTTCCTTGTTCTGGGTATGGAGATCTGGGGACTGGTAGAAGGAATTATGATCCTTGCCGGAAAGATCGATCGTGACGCAGACGGCCATCTGCTGGCCAGCTAAGTCTGGAAGGGAATGTTATGATTTGTAAAAAATGCGGAAGGAATATTCCGGATCAAGCGGTTTTATGCGGTTATTGCGGGGCATTGGTTTCCCAGAGCAACGAAGAAGAACAGCCAAGCCAGCAGCCAAACCAGCAGCCGTACCGCTCGGTGCCGCCGGTTTATCAGTCGGCTTCGTACCAGTCCACAAGTCCGTATCATACGATTCCCAATTATAATCCGAATGCGGATGAGGGATCTTACGGAATGGCGGTTGCCTCGCTGGTTCTTGGTATTCTTGCATTGCTGTTTTCCTGCTGCATACCCGGAATCTCACTTATTCTTCTGATGATTGGCGTGATTCTGGGCATCGTTTCCCTGATTCAGAAAAAGGGCGGCGCCGGAATGGCAATTGCAGGACTGCTGTGCTGCGGAATCGCGCTGATCTTGTCTCTGCTCGTTTTGTTGTGCAGTTTTGCCATCATCGGCGGTTTTAATTATTTTTAATCAAAGAGCATAAGATTGTTTTCAGGAAACGGCGTAGCCTGCGGGTTATGCCGTTTCTTTGTT
>CANQCX010000175.1 GCA_947591115.1 uncultured Lachnospiraceae bacterium
CATGGTGGAAAGTACGATGGGTAAATGGGCGCCGAGATTTGTAAACTATATCAGTACCATTTTTATATTTATACTGATGAGCAACATTTCCGGTCTTTTTGGCCTTCGGCCTCCAACCGCAGATTACGGTACGACATTTGCGCTGGCGCTGATTACGTTTTTTATGATACGGTTTAATCAGGTCAAGCACCAGAGCGGAAAAGAAATCTGGACCGGATTGTGTTCGCCGCTTCCGCCATGGCTTCCGATCTGGATGCCGATCAATGTGATCAGCGAGATAGCGATTCCAATTTCGCTGTCACTGCGTTTGTTTGCAAACGTATTGTCGGGAACGGTAATCATGGCGCTGGTATATGGATTATTAGGCAAGATTGCAGTAATCTGGCCGGCAGCGCTTCACGTTTATTTCGACCTGTTTTCAGGTGCGATCCAGACATATGTTTTCTGTATGTTGACGATGACATATGTATCTCAGGCATGTGAATCTGAGAATGATTAAAAGAATTTTATTTATTTTAATTTTAAGGAGGAATTTATCATGAATATCGACGGACAGGATTTAATCAGAGCATGTTCTGCAATTGGCGCGGGACTGGCAGTTATTGCCGGTATCGGACCTGGTGTTGGACAAGGTATCGCAGCAGGACATGGCGCGGCAGCCGTAGGACGTAACCCGGGCGCGAGAGGACAGATTATGTCTACCATGCTTTTGGGACAGGCGGTTGCGGAGACGACCGGTCTGTACGGTCTGGTTGTAGCGCTTCTTTTACTTTTCGTACATCCACTGGGTTAATTCGTGGAAGGGTTATGATCCGACGGAAAGGAGAGTAGAAGATTGTTAGCAAATCAGACGTTTTTATTCAATCTGGATGCCCAACTGCTCTTCGATACAATATTGCTTGCAATTGCCGTATTCTTCCTTTTCCTTGCAATGTCGTATCTGCTGTTCAATCCGGCGCGGAAGCTGTTAAAGGACAGACAGGAGCGGATCCGCAAGGAGATTGAGGACGCCAAAGAGGATAAGGAAAGCGCGGCGGCTTTAAAGGCGGAATATGAGGGCAGGTTAAAAGAGATTGATAAAGAGGCAGAGGCAATTCTTTCAGAGGCCAGACAAAAGGCGCTGAAAAACGAAACAAAGATTTTGGACGAAGCAAAAGCGGAGGCTTCCAGAATCATTAAACGCGCAAAGGATGAGGCGGAACTCGAAAAGAGACACGCGATGGATGATATGAAGCAGGAGATGGTTCAGATCGCATCTTTGATGGCGCAAAAAGTAGTTGCCGCTTCCATCGATACGCAGATTCAGGATACGCTGGTAGAAGAAACATTGAAAGAGATGGGTGATTCGACATGGCTAAGCTAGTATCAAAAACATACGGGGATGCGTTGTTTGAGCTGGCGCTGGAAGAGGGAAAGCTGGATGAAATGACAGAAGAAATTTCTGCCGTTTCTGCCGCCTTGTCCCAAAATGAGGATTTGACAAGGCTCATGAATCATCCGAAGATCGTAAAAGACGAAAAAATCAAGCTGATCGAGGAAATCTTTACGGGGCGCGTCTCCGATGAACTGGTAGGCTTGATGCGTATGCTTGTGGAAAAAGGGCATTATAACGAAATGCAGGACGTGTTTTCCTATTTTACGGACTGCGTAAAAGAATATAAGAACATAGGAACTGCATATGTGACTTCGGCAGTACCGTTGAGCGATGTGCAGAAAGCGGCCGTAGAGAAACGGCTGTTAGAGACCACGAAATATGTAAAATTTGAAATGCATTATTTGGTGGACGCCGATCTGATCGGCGGAATGGTAATTCGGATAGGGGACAGAGTCGTGGACAGCAGCATTCGGACAAAGCTGTTTCATCTGACCAGCGAATTATCCAAAATACAGTTGAAAGCAGGTGAATGCACTCCATGAATTTAAAACCAGAAGAAATCAGCTCGGTAATCAAAGAGCAGATCAAACGATATGCGGCGCAGCTTGAAGTTGCGGATGTGGGGACGGTCATTCAGGTTGCCGACGGAATTGCGCGTATTCATGGTCTGGAAAACGCCATGCAGGGCGAGCTTTTGGAATTTCCGGGCGAGGTTTATGGAATGGTATTGAACCTCGAGGAGGATAACGTTGGCGCCGTATTACTTGGTTCCGAGCGAAATATCAACGAGGGAGATACCGTAAAGACCACCGGACGGGTAGTAGAAGTTCCGGTTGGCGACGCGCTGCTGGGAAGAGTAGTAAACGCGCTGGGACAGCCGATCGACGGAAAAGGCCCGATCGAAACGGATAAATTCCGTCAGGTAGAGCGTGTGGCTTCCGGCGTTATTTCCAGAAAATCCGTCGATACTCCGCTGCAGACCGGTATCAAGGCAATTGATTCCATGATTCCGATCGGACGCGGTCAAAGAGAGCTGATCATCGGCGACCGTCAAACAGGAAAAACCGCGATCGCGGTAGATACCATTATCAATCAAAAAGGAAAAGGCGTAAAATGTATTTACGTTGCGATCGGTCAGAAAGCGTCTACGGTTGCATCCATCGTAAAAACGCTGGAGGATTTTGGCGCAATGGGTTATACGACGATCGTAGCCGCAACCGCAAGCGAGCTTGCGCCGCTGCAGTACATTGCTCCGTACTCCGGATGCGCAATGGGCGAAGAGTGGATGGAAAACGGCGAGGATGTTTTGGTGGTATACGACGATCTGACCAAACATGCGGCTGCTTATCGAACCCTGTCGCTGCTGCTGAAAAGAGCGCCGGGACGTGAGGCATATCCGGGCGACGTCTTTTATCTGCATTCAAGACTGCTGGAGCGCGCGGCAAGACTCTCGGAGAAATTGGGCGGCGGTTCTTTAACTGCGCTTCCGATCATTGAAACGCAGGCGGGCGACGTATCGGCATATATTCCGACGAACGTAATTTCCATTACGGACGGTCAGATTTATCTGGAAACGGAAATGTTTAACGCCGGTTTCCGTCCTGCCATTAACGCCGGTCTTTCCGTATCTCGTGTAGGAGGTTCAGCGCAGATCAAGGCAATGAAAAAGATTGCGGCGCCGATTCGTGTCGAGCTGGCGCAGTACCGCGAATTGGCGGCGTTTGCGCAGTTTGGTTCGGAGCTGGATGCCGATACTTCCGAAAAGCTGGCGCAGGGCGCGCGGATACAGGAGATGTTAAAACAGCCGCAGTATCAGCCGATGCCGGTTGAGAAGCAGATCATCATCATCTATGCGGCGACAAAGAAATATCTTTTGGACATTCCGGTGGACGAGGTGCAGCAGTTCCAGAATACCTTATTTGAATATATTGATACTAAGTATCCGGAGATACCGGAAAGTATCTTGGAAACTAAGGTAATTGACGAGGAGACGGAAGCGAAGCTGGTTAAGGCTATTGAAGAATGCAAAGCCTCCTTTCAGGCATAACGGCAGAAAGTAGGTGAGTAGAAATGGCCTCCATGCGAGACATTAAGCGGAGAAAAAGCAGTATTACCAGTACGCAGCAGATCACTAAGGCTATGAAGCTGGTTTCTACCGTTAAGCTGCAAAAAGCAAAAACCAGAGCGGAGCAGACGGATCCGTATTTCCGCTACATGTATAGAACCGTAAAATCCATGCTTTCCAAAAGCGGAACGATCATGCACCCTTATTTATCAAAGGGCAGCTCCGATCGGAAAGCCGTAGTGGTCATTACCTCCAACCGCGGATTGGCGGGAGGGTACAACTCCAATATTGTAAAGCTGATTACCGAAAGCGGTTTGGAGAAGGAAAAGTTGGATATTTATGCAATTGGCGGAAAAGGCGCGGAGAATCTGGAACGGCGGGGGTATCATATTGCCGTCAACGCTTCCCAGATTATGGAAAATCCGACCTATACGGATGCGGCTTCTTTGTGCAGACAGGTACTGGATGCATACACCAATGGAGAAGCAGGGGAGATTTACCTTGCCTATACCCATTTTAAAAATACGGTGTCGCATGAACCGCAGTTGATGAAGCTGCTTCCGGTAGAGCTGGGGGAAACCGACGACGATCTGGACGATGCTCCGGACGTGCTTATGAATTATGAGCCGAATGAAGAGGAAGCTTT
>CANQCX010000176.1 GCA_947591115.1 uncultured Lachnospiraceae bacterium
AAGCAGCACCCCGCACATCCGATAGATATATCCTCTATCCGCTCCTGTGATTCCCACATCAATAATGGAGGCCATGACAAGCGGCACAAGCAGTTCAAAAGAGGCTTCCAGCAGCTTAAATAACGGTCCCAAAATCGTTTCTTTTTTATAATCTTTCAGATAAACCAGTAATTTTATCATTGCAGCATTTCCCTATATGTTACATTTTTCCTTGTTCCGCATGAAATATGCGTATATCATGATATCACATCTGCAGCGGATTTTCCATTAACATTTTTATGAATGCATGCGGATAAAAAAACTGACGCACAGCTGCTTTGTGCGTCAGTTTTTTGCTAATACGAATAAATATCTGCTTTTTCATAGTCCGTTTCTAAAAGAAGATCTTCTCTTGATTCGATCAATCCCGTTTCTTCTAAGGCGGACAAAATATGGCTGCAGTCTTTTCCGAAATATATCGTGACGTACGCTGTCATAGCGTATGTTGTATCACTGATATAATAGGAAACCGGTTCCTCCCAATAATCGGTTACGCCGCCGTCCCCGTCCATTATATGCTCCAGCTCCAGATAATTCCCGTACTGCCCATCCGGATACGCCCAGTCGCCCTCTACATACGGTATATTGTATTTCTGCAATACGCCGTCCTTCGCATCCGCGATGATTGCCTGAAGGAGAACTTCCCGCATGGAGGCGTCCAGCTCCTCCGGCGCGTATTCCTGTATATCATTCAAAAAAACGTCATAAAAATAACCTTCGGTAAAATAATCCGGTTCTTCATATCCTTTGCCCAATATGCCGGTTAAAAAGCTGTCCGGTTCGATCGCCATCTGATACAACCGGTCCAGAATGGATTTCGCATGTTCGCATTCCGGCAGCTCATAATAACGTTCCATGCGCGAACCGTCCTTTTTGGTGTACGTAACAGAAAAGCTGTGATACCAATCGGTATGCGGCTGATGAAATTCTTTTCTATACTTTAAAATTTCTTTATGAAGTTCAACGATTTCCTGTATTTTTTCCGCATCCTCCTCTTCGCGCAGCATCACGCTTCCATCCTGTTCAACGGTCACACAGCGGATTTCGTCCATAGCCGGAATTTTTCGCTCGATCAGATAAGAACCCAGATAGACCGCGCCAAAGGAGATTAGCAAAGCCGCCAGAAAAATACCGCTTCTTTTCAATACCGTCCTTCCAAAAACATGGAAGCTTTTTTCCAGCAGCATTTCCGCAAACAAGTAAAAGAGCCAGCCAAACACAAGCAGCAGGATCAAAAATACGGCATTTCCGCAAACAATCCCGTACGACTGCAGGATATCAATGACAAGCATCGAAAGAAAATACCCGCATACCATACCGCTGCCGCAGCGGAACAGCACTTTTCCGCCCCAAAAGATCAGCAGCTCGCCCGCCTGCTCCAACTGGCGTTTCTGATAGCAGAAATAAGCGATCACAAGCAGGACAACGGCAAATACCGCATATCCGAGGACAATATTTCCGCCATGCAATACATATCCGCTGCAGTAGGATTCTCTTCCGACGGTCGTATAGGTTTTCGTAATATAGACCCTTTTCATCAGATAATACATCGGCGAAAGCCATCCGGCACGCTCCTGTCCCCAGTCGCCGGAAAATCCGTACCCGATAAATACTACCACCACATATACCAGAAAACGAAGGAGCAGATACAAAAAATTCATCAAAATCACGTAAAACGGCAGCGCCAACATCTGTCCGGTCATCATTACGCAGAAGACGACCATGCTGTATGCCAGAAAAGAAATCCCCAGCATGACCAAAAGCCAGAGTCCCAGATACTGTACGCAGGTTACGTGAAAAGAAAGGCAGACCAATACGGCGCAAAGAAACGCTGCGACCTGCGGTACCATCAAAAATGCTAATCCGCTGATGAGGTTCGTTCCAAACAGTTCGCCCCTGGTAACCGGAAACGCATGGATCATATTTGCGCTTTTGGCAACAAACAAATAATTGTAAAGCACCATTCCGGAAACGATCGCCATCAGAAAAACGATGATCATATTCCAGCCGACATTCAGCGAACCGTCCATGACATGAAAGATTTCCTCCTGCGACAGTTCTCCGGTGGTGTCCAAGATGCTGCGGTACGACAGATAGAGCCGAAACGGCAGATAGTTCAGCAGATATAGGAAATAGACTCCCCAGAGCGGCCAGTACAGAGTAATATTTTTGAAAAAGATGGTTTTGTTAAAACAGGATCTCTTTGACTTCATAATCTGCACCTCCCATCTCATAAATAAATATTTCCTCAAGCGTCAGAGGAAGAATGTCCACGACATTGATCTGTTCGCCGCCGGCCATGACCGCTGCCGCCGCTTCTTTGGGATTGCCTTTTACGATCAGCGTGTACACGCGTCCGGTATTGGACATGTGCAGCACCTCAAACTCTTTTGGCAGCTTCGGCATTCCGGTCGGACATGCCGCCTGAATTTTGGAAATATTGCCCTGAAGCTCGCTTAAAGAACGCTCAATGACGATCTTCCCATGATTCATGATGCCGACATGATCGCAGACATCCTCCAGCTCCCGCAGATTGTGGGACGATACCAGCACCGTCATCTGCCGCTCTTCTACCTCGGAAACCAGAATACTCCATATCTGGCGGCGCATGACCGGATCAAGACCGTCTACCGGCTCATCCAAGATCAGCACCTGCGGCCTGCAGCTGATCGCCAGCCAGAACGCTACCTGCTTCTGCATTCCTTTGGACAGTCTGCGGATATTCCGCCGCACGTCGATATTCGGGAAAAATTCCTGCATACGGTAAAACATCTTCTCGTCAAAACCGGAATACAGTCCCTTGTAATAGCGCATCATTTCCAGCGTATCGGCTTGAAGAAAATAAAACAGTTCATCCGGAATGTATGCGATCTGATCCTTGATCCTGCGGTTTTCATAGACCGGTTCCCCGCCGACTAAGATCTCTCCTTCATCCGGCCGGTACACTCCGGTCAAGTGGCGGATGATCGTAGATTTTCCCGCTCCGTTCGGACCGACCAGTCCGTAAATATTTCCTTTGGACACATTCATATCAACGCCGTTGAGCGCACAGAAATCTCCAAATGATTTCACAACATGATTTACCTGTATCACGTTTTACCCCCCCTTTTCGTTTCCAGAGCTTTTATGCGCTCCTGTAATACTTCCGGCTGAACCGAAAGATAGAACAGCTCGGTAACAATTTCGTCAAAGTCCTCCAGCAGCTCTCCGGCACGCTGTTCCCAAACCTCCGCTTTCGGCGCCGCAAAGGTTCCTTTTCCGCTTAAGGTATAAATATACCCCTCCGCTTCCAGCTCGCGGTATGCCCGCGCGATCGTATTCGGATTGATGGCAAGCCTTGCCGCCAGCTCCCGCACCGACGGCAGTTTTTCGTCCTGTGCAAACGAATCCGTAATAACCAGCCGGCGGATCCCGTCTTTGATCTGCTCGTAGATCGGCTTTGCATCACGATAATTCAGATGAACCACGCATATCCCCCCTTTTCGTCCCAACAAAACTATTCAGAAAACAACACGCGCATTAGGTGTACTAATACAATTGATACACGCATTATAGCATATTCTTCCCCCGATTCCATTAAAAGAAACAAAATAAATTCTTATGATTTTCTTAAGTGTAAAAACCGCTACCGCAAAAATAAAAAAGCGCCCAGATTTCCGCGTTTTCCATGACTTGCCCTGTGGGAAAACAAAAGGCTGCTGTTGCAGCAGGTGCATAAATCCGTCACTGCCATATGCTCCGGCCAGATACCTGCCTCCGACAGCACGATCTCATTGCTTTTCCACAAGTCCAGAAGATATTTTCCGTTTTCTTTCTTTGTCAGAATTTGTTCTTTCTTTTTAGGAAATTCCCGCGCGAATTCCTGCGCTACATCTTCGCTTACTTCATAACAGTCCCTGCAGATGGAAGGCCCGATGGCCGCCCGTACGTCCTTTGGCTGCGTGCCAAATTCGCGCGCCATCGCCTGAAGCGTTTTTTCTCCCATGCGCCCGACGGTTCCCCTCCAGCCGGAATGGCTGAGTCCGATCGCCCTGTGAACCGGATC
>CANQCX010000177.1 GCA_947591115.1 uncultured Lachnospiraceae bacterium
TCAGAAGAAACATCCAAAAAAAGCTGCATTTTTGTCATCGGCTTCTTTACAAGCGTTTTGACGACTTTTCCGTTTTTAACCGCTTCAAAGCGATAGACGGTCGAAGCGCCGCCCCAGTCGCCGACATATTTATTGTACAGCCGCACCGCATCCGTCGGATGCATACGGTAGAACAGCAGGCATTTTAACGCAATTCCGATGATTTTCGGCGGATACTTCCCATATCCATGCGTCGCCGTATAATTTAACGCATACGTGATCATTTCAGCCTGTTTCGGCGTGAAATCCTCATGCTTATGAATTTCCTGCCCGATAAAATCATCGATCAGAATCGGCCCATGCGAAAGATTGCGGTAAGGCGAGCCGTCATGCGTGTATTCCTTGATAAAAATATCGTTTTTGTACATCTTCACGCTGTCCGCGTTGGTAAAGAGATACGTAAACCCTCGGTTGCAGCCGGGATGCTCCCCGATATCCATGCTGGAGCTAAGCTCCAACACCGGCGTTTCCTCCTGTTCACAGGCATAGACAAGCGCCGCCAGCTTGGGATTCCGAAACATATCCATAACCCCATGATAACAGATACGGTCTCCGCTTCCGAAATCTTTATGCGTATTGTAATCAAACATGCACCATCCGAAGCTTCCCGCAATATCCTCTTCTTGGGCAACGGCGTCCAGTACGTTTGCATGGCGCAGCGCATGCTCCACGCGGTGCTCCTCATCGTCAAACGTCTTGGTCGGATACATATGTCCGTTGTACTCGCTGACCAGATACGCTTTTCCCATATCGGAGGTTACGCTCTTTTTCTTATCGCAGCCGGGCGCCTTTCCATCGTGGAGAAAATCATTGTATGTGTACACATCCTCCAAAAGATGGCTTTTCTTATGCGCCCTTACCCCTCCGGTCTGTCTGCTGTCGTCCAGCGCGTGCGCCGCTTCATTCGTCCTTTGGTAAAATTCATCGTCGTCTGCGGATTCGTTGATCCGCACGCCCCATAAGATAATGGAGGTATGGTTGCGGTACTCCCGTACCATATCCTTGACATTGGAAACCGCCTGATCCTTCCACTTGGCATCCCCAATGTGCTGCCATCCCGGAATTTCCATAAAAACCAGAAGTCCGATTTCATCGCACCGGTCGATAAAATAATGCGACTGCGGATAGTGAGACGTGCGTACGGCGTTGCAGCCCAGCTCTTTTTTCAAAATATCCGCATCCCTTTTCTGCATGGACTCCGGCATGGCATATCCCACATACGGATAACTCTGATGCCTGTTTAATCCGCGCAGCTTTCTCTTTTTTTGATTCAGATAAAATCCGTCCGCCCGAAATTCCGCTTTCCGGAAGCCAAACCGTACCGTCTTTTGGTCGATAAGCTCATCCCCGCACAAAAGCTGCGTCTTTAAACAATACAGATTCGGCGAATCCAAATCCCACAGCCGAATCCCGCTGACCTTTTCTTTGATTTCAAGATTTTCTTTTGAAACCGGAACCGGTTCCCACTCCCGAACGGTTTCCCCCGAGGAGCCGTCCAAAAGAATCTGCCGGATGCGCAGCGGACGCTTTTCCTGCTCCGCTTTTTCCACTTCTATCCGGCTGACCGTCCATGCCTCGGACAGATCGTCGGAAAACTCCGTTTTTACAAAAACGTCGCGCAGATATTCCGGTTCTTTGATTTCCAGATATACATCCCGATAGATTCCGCCGTACGTCATATAGTCCACAACAAAGCCAAACGGCGGAATATTCTGCGACTCGCGGCTGTCTACCCGTATATACAAAACGTTCTTGGATTCCAAGACAAGCTGCTCGGTCAGCTCGGTCGTAAACGACGTATAGCCGCAATGATGCTCCGAGAGCTTCCTCCCGTTCAGATAGACCTCCGACGAATGCGCGGCTCCTTCTATGGTAAGGAAGACCCGCTTGCCCCTCCATTCCAGAGGCGCCGTAAATTCCTTCCGGTAGCCGCACTCCATCTGATATTCGCTTTCGTCAAAATAATGAAACGGAAGCTCTTTTGCAGTATGCGGAAGCCGTACCGTTTCCATACCGGAGCAATCGCCGTCCGCTTCCCGCAGCTTAGGTTCATCCTGCGGAGTAAATTTCCAATCCTCATTCCAATAAATCCGTCTCATTTTCTCTCCTGTTTGACGGTAATCCCGTTTACAATAATCTCAACAGCCTCATCCAACGCTTCCTGATAAGAAATTTCGTTTACGATCAAAGTGTCCCTCTGGAAAAACTGCTCCAGCGTCGATTCCAGCATGGTTTTTAAAATAGCGATCTTAACCGGCCGGATGCTCCCTTCCTCAATGCCCCGCGTGATCAGCTCAATGGTCATCTCCCAGCCGTTTTCCAGCCGCTGCTCCACTCTCCGGTAAATCGTCGGGTATTTTTCTTTTAACTGATAAAGCTGGCGGAAATCAATTTCCTTATATCCTTCCGGCAGTACGCCCAGAATCGCATGGATTTTCTGCACCGTATCCAGCTTGGGATTGGCAAGCACCTCCGCCTCGCTCTCCTTGATGCGATCGAAGCAATAATCCACCATATGGCAGAACAGCGATTCCTTATCCCGAAATACCGCATAAATCGTTTTTTTGCTGATGGACAGCTCGCTCGCAATATCATCCATCGTAAATTTCAAACCTTTTTTGTGAAAAACTTTAATCGTTGCTTCCAATATTTTTGTCCGCACCGCCGTATAATCCTTGTCTGCCATGTAACCGTCCCTTCTTTGGAAAAACATCCTTTTCTTTCCTTTTTTTCTATTTTACCATCTTACCCTGTCCGTAACAAGAAACTGTTTTTACAAAACGAGTTTCCATTTTTTGTGCAATATAACAAGACAAAATTCAAAAACTGTTTTATAATATTGATATCCGTTTGAAACGGTATAATACAAAAACGGGAGGATTTTATGAAAACACTGTACATTGAATGCAAAATGGGCGCAGCCGGAGATATGCTGATGGCGGCGCTTTATGAACTGATCGAAGAAAAAGAAGCGTTTTTGGAAACGATGAACCATTTGTTTCAGGAGGATATCAAAATCCTTCCAAAACGGGAAGACCGCTGCGGCATCCGCGGAACGCACATGCATGTCGAGGTCTGCCATACTACCGAGCAGCCGGATGTCCGTCCAGAGGAGCATCCGCATCCGCACTACAGCTATTCTTCGATTCTGGAAAAGATCGACTCGCTTCCGATTGCGGAGGAAGTCCGTATTCAGGCCAAGCAGATCTACCGTATCATCGGAGAAGCGGAGGCCTATGTACATCACACGACTTTGGAGCAGATCCATTTTCATGAGGTAGGTTCCGTAGATGCGCTCTGCGACGTCGTCGGCTGCTGCCTTTTGCTGGACGAGCTGAAGCCGGAGCAGATTCTGGTATCGCCGATCCACGTCGGAAACGGTACGGTCTGCTGCGCGCATGGCACGCTTCCGGTTCCCGCTCCGGCAACCGCAGAAATCCTGACCGGAGTTCCTTATTATACCGGAAACATCCATACCGAATTATGCACTCCGACCGGAGCGGCAATCCTGAAATATTTTGCAAATTCGTTTGAAAATATGCCCGCACTGATGGTAGAGGCGATCGGCACCGGACTCGGTACCAAAGAATTGCCGACGGCAAACTGCGTACGGATCTTTTCCGGCGAAACGATTGAACAAAACGGAGATCAGATTCTGGATCTTTCCTGCAATCTGGACGATATGACCGGAGAGGCATTAGGATATGCAATGGAGGCGCTTCTCAACGAGGGGGCGCTGGACGTAATCTACGAAGATATCCATATGAAGAAAAACCGGCCGGGCGTTCTTTTGCACTGCTTCTGTCCGGTCGAGGAGCAGGACAAATTCCAGCGGCTGATCTTTGCGCACACAACGACGCGCGGCGTCCGCATCCAGCGCTTATCTCGCGCGAAACTCGATTCGCACATGGATGTCATTCATACGGAATTCGGTATGGTTCGCAGAAAAACCAGCAGCGGATACGGCGTTAC
>CANQCX010000178.1 GCA_947591115.1 uncultured Lachnospiraceae bacterium
GAAAAAGAAAAGAAATTGCTCAAAGAGCTGGAAAGCCATCCGGAGGTAAAATCCACGACAGGACTTGCCAATACGGAAGCCATGAACGGGTATATGCTGACGGATAAGCTGACGGCAAGAGAGTTTTCCGAATTGCTAGAGGTGGATTATGAAGTGGCGGAGGTGCTGTATATGGCATATGCCGTCAACGATGAAAATTATGCCAAGATCATCAACGGATTGTCCTCCTACAGCGTGCCGCTGATCGATATTTTCATGTTTTTGTATGATGAGGTCGATGAAGGGTACGTTACGCTGGATGAGGATTTGATGGATACTTTGGAAAGCGCGCATTCCCAGATGCAGATCGCGCTGGACCAGCTTCAGGGCGAGGATTACAGCCGTATGCTCGTCTATCTGAATCTGCCCGAGGAGGGCGACGAAACGTTTGCCTTTCTGGATGAAATGCATGAGATTGCGAAGAAATACTATGAGGAGCCGGCGCTGATCCCGGGCGAGGCCACCAGCCAGTATGATCTGTATAAAACGTTCCAGAGGGACAATACGGTGGTTAATGTCGTGTCCATACTGGCGGTATTAGTCGTGCTTTTGTTTACGTTTATGTCAGCCGGAATGCCGGTTCTTCTGATTTTAATCATTCAGGGCGCCATCTGGATCAATTTCTCGTTTCCGGCGATCCAGAACCAGAATCTGTTTTTCATGAGCTATTTGATCGTAAGCTCTATCCAGATGGGTGCGAACATTGATTACGCGATTGTTATTTCCGGACGTTTTCTGGAGCTGAAGGATAAAATGTCCAAAAAGGATGCCATAACGGAAACCATGAATTTTGCGTTCCCGACGATTGTTACCTCCGGTTCCATGATGGTGCTGGCGGGCTTCTTTATTGGAAAGATGTCCTCGGACGGCGCGATCTGCGGAATCGGCCAATGTCTGGGACGGGGGACGGTTATATCGATTTTGATCGTTATGTTTGTACTTCCGCAGATTCTTCTGTTAGGAGAAAAGATCATTGACAAAACTTCGTTTGCTGTTTCCATTCCGTTGAAACTGGAGCGTACCTCCGGACTGATGCGGGTAGACGGAATGATTCAGGGACAGGTCAACGGCACGATTATCGGTGAAATGCATGGCTTTGTAAGGGGCGATGCCAGCCTGATGGTTAATATGGGAAAACTCGAGCAAAGAGAAGACGACGGCAGCGATCTGAAATTGCTGCAGGAGAAAGAAAATGAAGGCAAAACCGAGGTGTCAGAATGAGAAAAGGGGATTATAAGAAAAAGACCATAGCATTGGGACTTGCAATTACATTATCATGCAGCATGCTTCCGGCGCAGGGGATTTTTGCGGAGCCGGTAAACGGGGACGGTCAGGAGATTCATATTACGACGGTAGACGATCTGAAAGAGCTGGCAAAACAGTGTACGCTGGATTCGTGGTCGGTCGATAAATACGTTGTGTTGGATGCGGATCTGAATCTGGCGGATGTAGAATTTGACGGAATTCCGATTTTTTCGGGAACTTTTAACGGAAACGGCCATACGATCAGCGGATTTGACCAGATCGGCGACGGCTATGAAAGCGGATTATTCCGCTATATTGCAAAAAGCGGCGAGGTAAAAAATTTAAAGGTCAGCGGACAGATTCTGGGCGATGAAGAAAAAGAGTGCATCGGCGTGATCTGCGGCGTGAATTCCGGAATCATACGCGACTGCAGCTTTCAGGGAGAGGTAACCGGAAAAGATACCGTTGGAGGCGTTGCCGGAAGAAATACGCCTACGGGTTATATTACCGGCTGCAAAAGCAGCGGGATCATCTATGGCTACTACATGACCGGCGGAATCGTAGGCTACAATCAGGGAATTGTAAGCGACTGCAAAAACGATGCCCATATCAATGCGGACAGCGAGTGGGTAGAAGAAGACGATGAAATGGAAACCGGACTTTTGGCCGGAATCACACAGGATGATTCCGATCTGGAGCTGTACAGCGGCGTTGATACCGGAGGAATCGCAGGCTATTCGGACGGAACCATACAAAACTGCAGCAATGCGGGAGTGATCGGTTACGAACACACCGGTTATAATATCGGCGGAATTGCCGGACGGCAGTCCGGTACCGTCTTTAACTGCACGAACAAAGGCGAGATCTTCGGCAGAAAAGACGTAGGCGGCATTATCGGGCAGATGGAGCCTTCCATTGAGATCGACGAGGCGGAATCCCTGCAGAATGCCATTGATGAGCTGCACGACCGGATCGAAAAAACCATTGACGATGTTCATTCCGGAAAAAATGTGATGTCCGGCGATCTGGATCTGCTTTTGGCGTATGGGGACGATGCGCTGGATTCCGGAAAGAATCTGGCGTCGCAGCTTTCGGATTTTGCCGAGAACAATATCGACCAGTTGAAGGAAATGAATCTGCGGATGGAATATGTCGTGGATCAGCTTCCGAAGGTCTCGGAGGAGCTGACTGCGGCGGGCGACGCTTTTTCCGATTTAAGCGGCAAGCTTGAGCAATTGCGCAAAGATCTGGAGGAAAGCGTTGGAGACGAAGAGCAGGGAGTGGAGCGCGCCTATCAGTCGCTTCAGGAGCAGACTATCCGCATCGGGGAAACCCAAAAGGAGCTGAATAAAATCTCGCAGTCCAAGAACGAATTAAGCAGTGAGCAGATCAGCGAGGTCATGCGGCAGACGGCGTATTTGTCAAGGGAAACCGAGTCGCTGGAGGACGCGATCTCCGATCTGAGGGAACAGCTTGATAAGCTGGATAATGCGATGTCTTCCGAAGAAGTGAAAAAGGATTTGGAGGAGGCGTCGGATGATCTGCAGCAAATGGCGGACGCGGTGCAGAATGCGTCGGCGGAGGCGGAACAGATCTTCCGTTATTTGAGCGAGCAGCCGGATCTAAAGTTTTCGTCTTTGGGAGAGGAATTTCGCGTGGAGCGGGAAGAGCTTAGCGATCATCTTCAGGGGATCGACAGCAGCTTAAAGAAGCTTACGGATCATGCGGAGGATTATTCCGAGCTTGCCAATGAAGACTTAAAAGCGGTAAACAACCAGTTGAGCGTGGTATTTAATCTCCTTTCGGATAATATGTCCGGCTACAGCAATTTCAATGTAGAGGAGCTGTATGAGGAAGTGTCGGATGAAGCCATTGACTCTATTGAAGACGGACGGGTGGATTCCTGCACCAATTATGGGACGGTAAAAGGCGATATCAATATCGGCGGAATTTCCGGTGCAATGTCGATCGACGAGGAGGATCCGGAGGACAATGCGGCCGGAAGTCTGGACTATGAGATCGGCCGCCGTTATATCCTGCAGAGCGTCATTGTTTCCTGCACCAACGAAGGGTATGTAACCGCCAAAAAAGACGGCGCGGGAGGCATTGTCGGCTATATGGCGCATGGCGTGGTAACGGACTGCATGGGTTATGGAGATGTCGAAAGTACGGAGGGCGATTTCGCGGGAGGAATCTGCGGAGAATCCCGTTCGATCATCCGCTCCAGTTATGCCCTGTGCAATGTTTCCGGCGGAAAAAATATCGGAGGGATCGCAGGATATGCCGATGTTTTAAAGGATTGCTGCGCGATGGTGGACGTAGATGCCAAAGCGGGGAAAAAGGGAGCGATCGCCGGTCAGATCGAAGAAACCAATACGGAATCGCAGGAAGATACCGCAAAGGTTTACCACAATTATTTTGTAGACGACGAGCTGAACGGAATCGACAGCGTAAGCTATACGGAAATGGCGGAGCCGGTCAGCTATGAAGCGCTTTTGCAGCTCGAGGGACTGCCGGACGACTTCCGCCATCTAAAGGTGGTATACCGGATCGAGGATCAGGAGCTGGGGACCGAGGAGGTCGCTTACGGGCAGACGCTGGACGGACTTCATTATCCGAAGATTCCGGAGAAAAGCGGATATTACGGCGTATGGCCGGATTGCTCCGATGAAAAAATGAGCGGAAAACGAGTCATTCAGGGAGAGTACTGCGAAAACGTGCT
>CANQCX010000179.1 GCA_947591115.1 uncultured Lachnospiraceae bacterium
ATTTTCCCAGAATCTGATCGCAAAGAAGCTGGGGGTGGAAGTTCCGGAGGCAAAGAGTCTGGACGAAAGCCTGCCGGGCAGACCGCCGGTAATGTGCGCGGGATGTCCGCATAGAGGACTGTTTTATACTCTGGCAAAAAACAACTGTACGGTATTGGGCGATATCGGATGCTATACGCTGGGTGCGGCGGCTCCGTTAAATGCAATGGAAATGACCTTGTGCATGGGCGCTTCGGTCAGCGCAATCCATGGATTTAACAAAGCGCTGGGAAAAGAAAGCGAGCGCAAGACGGTTGCGGTCATCGGAGATTCGACCTTTATGCACTCCGGCATGACCGGACTTGCCAATATTGCCTATAACCAGAGCAATTCCACCGTTATCATTCTGGACAATTCCATTACGGGAATGACCGGACATCAGCAGAATCCGACCACCGGATATAACATCAAAGGAGATCCGGCGGGCAGGATTGATTTAGAAAGTTTGTGCCGCGCAATGGGATTTCAGCGTGTCGCGGTAGTCGATCCGTACGATCTGGCTGCCTGTGACCAAGTGCTTCGGGAGGAATTGGAGGCGGAGGAGCCGTCGGTAATCATCAGCAGACGTCCCTGCGCGCTCTTAAAATATGTAAAGCATCATCCGCCGATCCATGTGGAAAAAGACCGCTGCGTAGGCTGCAGAGCGTGTATGAAGCTGGGCTGTCCTGCGATCAGCGTAAAAGACAAGAAAGCGATGATCGACAATACGCTGTGCGTAGGCTGCGGAGTCTGCGGACAGTTGTGCAGATTCGATGCATTGCAGGCATAGGAGGGACGGAAGATGACGAAAAATATTATGATTGTTGGCGTAGGCGGACAGGGCTCCCTTCTGGCAAGCAAGCTGCTGGGACATTTGCTTTTGACGGAAGGCTACGATGTCAAAGTATCGGAGGTGCATGGCATGAGCCAGCGAGGCGGAAGCGTAGTGACCTATGTCCGTTTCGGCGAGCGGGTGTATTCCCCGATCATCGATTTAGGAGAAGCGGATTTCATCGTTTCGTTTGAAAAACTCGAGGCCGCCCGTTACGTGGGGTACTTAAAAAGCTCCGGAAGGATCGTCGTCAATACGCAGGAGATCGATCCGATGCCGGTCATTACCGGAGCGGCGGAATATCCCGAAAACCTGCTGGAAAAAATGCAGGCGCTCGGAATCGCGGTGGACGCGCTGGACTGCCTTTCTTTAGCAGAGCAGGCAGGCTCCTCCAAAGCGGTCAATCTGGTGCTGTTGGGGCGGCTGTCCGGATATTTTGACATTCCGGAGGAGAAATGGTTAAAAGCCATAGAGGAGTGCGTTCCGGAGAAATTCGTGGAACTAAATAAAAAAGCGTTTGCATTGGGCAGGAAATAAAAAAGATTAGGAGAAGGAAAATGAAAAACTATTATCAGCCGGAAATCGAAACGATGCCGCTTCCGCAGCTTCAGGAGCTGCAGAGCAAAAGACTGGCGGAACAGGTAAAATATGTCTATGAGCATGTGCCGTTTTACCATGACCGGATGGAGGAAGCGGGAGTAAAACCGGAGGACATCAAAGGAATCGGGGATCTGGACAAACTTCCGTTTATCACAAAGGACGATCTGCGGGAGCAGTACCCGTACGGACTGCTGGGTGTGCCGCTTACGGACTGCGTACGCATCCAGTCCACCAGCGGAACGACCGGACAAAGGGTAGTCGCATTTTATACGCAGGAGGATGTAGATCTTTGGGATGAGTGCTGCGCGCGGGCGATCGTAGCGGCAGGAGGCACAAAAGAGGACGTCTGCCACGTCTGCTATGGCTACGGACTGTTTACCGGCGGACCGGGATTAAACGGCGGTTCCCATAAGGTTGGCTGTCTGACGCTGCCGATGTCCTCCGGCAATACCGACCGCCAGATTCAGTTTATGATCGATCTGGGTTCCACGATCCTTTGCTGCACCCCGTCCTATGCCGCCAATCTTGGCGAAGCCATCAATGAAAGGGGATTAAAGGATCAGATCAAACTAAAAGCGGGCATCTTCGGAGCGGAACCCTGGACGGAGGAAATGCGCCGCAGCATCGAAAAATCGCTGGGTATCAAAGCCTATGACATATACGGACTGACGGAAATTTCCGGTCCGGGCGTTTCGTTTGAATGTGAAGAACAGTCCGGAATGCACATTCAGGAGGATCATTTTATTGCGGAGATCATCAATCCGAAAACGGGCGAGGTGCTTCCGGAGGGCGAAGTCGGCGAGCTGGTATTTACCTGCATTACCAAAAAAGCGTTTCCGCTGCTGCGCTACCGTACCAGAGACCTCTGCTACCTGACGCGGAAGCCATGCTCCTGCGGCCGTACGCATGTGCGGATGCACAAACCGATGGGCAGAAGCGATGACATGATGGTCGTAAAAGGCGTAAACGTATGGCCGTCCCAGATCGAAACGGTTTTATTAAAGCAGGGATATCAGGCGAATTATCAGATTGTTGTAGATCGTGTGGACAACCATGACAGGATCGAGGTGCAGGTGGAGCTGACGCCGGAAATGGCTCAGGATTCCTCCGTTACCGTAGAACAGCGGGAAGCAATGGTCGTGAAGGGATTAAAATCCATGCTTGGGATCAAAGTAGACGTAAAAGTCGTAGAGCCAAAAAGCATTACCCGAAGTGAGGGAAAAGCCGTACGCGTCATTGATAAGAGAAACCTTTATAAAGATTAACGGCGGAAGAAAGACAACGGATTGGCAAGGCGCTGAAACGGTCTTGGCCAATCCGTTTTCTGCATGATCTAATCCAAAAGCTTCAGAAGCTGTCGGGCATTGTCCGCAAGCACCAGCTCCTGTTCTTCGGGCGTCAGTCCCGATTCCCGAATGCGGCGGATGTAGTCCTTCTGCTCCTGCCAAGGGGAGTCGGTGGCAAAGAGGATCTTTTTCATGCCATGTCTGCGGCAGAGACGGACGAAAGCCTCGTTGGATAAATTTTCTTCCAGATAAGGCCGCGTGTCCTGCTTCGGATTCGGCGTGATTTCCCCGATGGAAAAGGCGGTATCCAGCCAGACCGGCGCGCCGGCAAGATCGCGCTCTACCTCGTCCCAGCATCCCCAGTTTCCCATATGCGCAAGCACAAGGCGGGGCGGATGTACTTGTTTTAGGACATTTAGGATATGGCGGACGGAGCAGTAGTTGTGCTTGTAGATGCCGATATCGATACCGGCATGCGTCAGTACGATAAGATCCAGTTCGCTGGCGCAGTCAACGATGCGCATGTAGCGGATATCGTCGAAATCGACATTTTGATAGGCGGGATGAAGCTTGATGCCGAGGATGCCGTTTTCTTTTAAATAGGACAGCTCCTGCCGGTAATTTTCATAGTCCGGATGGATGCCGCCGAAGGTAAGGATTCCGTCGGACAAAAGCTGCTCCTTCTGCCGGATCAAAGAGTGGTTTATTTTTTCCACCTGCTCCGTACTGGTCATAACCGGCTGGTTGACCGAATAATCGACGGAGGCTTCGCGCATGGAAGAAGCAAGCGCGCGGGCGGAGCCGTCTGTAAACGGCATGGTATGGGAAACGCCGCCAAGCTGCCAGACGACGCGCTCGGAAATCTTTTCCGGAAAAGTATGCGTGTGAAAATCAATGATCATGTCGCTACCTCTTTTTCTGTAGAATAAAAGCATTATAGCACAAAACGGCGCCGTATGGATATGCCGGAGAGAGAAAAATGGATCAAACATTATATCAGAGTTTAAAACAGATCACGCCGGAAGAAGAACGTCTTTTAAACGGCTCTCATGAAATTGAAAAAGAACTTTACATGTTTCCGGATGCGCTAAGGTCGGACGAGATTGACGCGGCGAAATTATTGGAGTCGGGAAAGCTGATCGCCATACGCAAGCACACGCGTTTTGTGCATTTTCCGGCGCATACGCATAATTACGTCGAGGTCATCTACATGTGCAGCGGAAGCACGCATCATGTCATTAACGGAACGGA
>CANQCX010000180.1 GCA_947591115.1 uncultured Lachnospiraceae bacterium
TAATAATGCCGACTCTTAAGCCATGAGGATTGACTTTCTGTCCCATGATTGCCCTCCTTATCTTTCATCCAGCACAATGGTAATGTGGCTTGTTCTCTTCTCGATTCGATAAGCCCTGCCCTGTGCCCTCGGATGAATTCTCTTCATTGTTGGCCCTTTGTTTGCATAGCACTCTGCAACATAAAGGTTTTCTGCTTTCATTCCATTATTGTTTTCAGCATTTGCGATCGCTGATTTTAATAATTTTTCAATTAAGCTGGAAGCGTAACGCGGATTGTAGGTTACGATTGCAAGCGCGGTCGCAACATCCTTTCCACGAATCGCATCTAATACGAAGCAGGCTTTCTGAACAGATACTCTGGCATAAGATAATTTTGCCGAAGGTCTGTTATCCTTTACTTCGTTTCTTTCTCTCTTGATTTGGGATCTATGTCCTTTTGCCATGGATGAAACCTCCTTTCAATTTATCTTATCTGACGCCTGACTTTTTCTCGTCTTTTCCATGTCCTCTGTAGGTTCTGGTTGCAACAAACTCTCCCAGTTTGTGTCCAACCATATCTTCGGTTACATATACCGGTACATGTTTTCTGCCGTCATGTACTGCAAATGTATGTCCAACGAAGGATGGGAAAATCGTAGAACGGCGTGACCAAGTCTTGATGACCTGTTTGTCGCCGGAAGCATTCATCGCATCTACTTTTTTCAGTAAGCTTTCATCAGCAAATGGTCCTTTTTTCAATGAACGTGCCATAATTTACCTCCTATTATTTTAACGCTCTACCGTCTCTTCTTCTTACGATAAGCTTATTGGATTGTTTGTTCTTCTTTCTGGTCTTTAAGCCGAGCGCCGGTTTACCCCATGGAGTGCATGGACCCGGACGTCCGATCGGTGCGCGTCCTTCTCCACCACCATGCGGATGGTCATTCGGGTTCATAACAGAACCGCGGACTGTCGGGCGGATACCCATGTGGCGTTTCCGTCCTGCTTTTCCGATATTAATAAGGTTATGGTCTCCGTTTCCGATCACGCCGATGGTTGCGCGGCAGGTAATCGGAACCATTCTCATTTCTCCGGAAGGAAGACGAAGCGTTGCGTATTTTCCTTCTTTTGCCATAAGCTGCGCGCTCAGTCCTGCGGCACGTACCATCTGTCCGCCTTTGCCCGGAAGCAGCTCAATATTGTGAATCTGAGTACCAACCGGAATATTTTCCAGCGGCAGACAGTTTCCTACTCTGACTTCCGCTTCCGGCCCGTTCATAACTTTCATTCCGTCGGTCAGTCCCTCCGGAGCCAGAATATACGCTTTTTCGCCGTCCGCATAGCAGATCAGCGCAATGTTTGCGCTTCTGTTCGGATCATACTCGATGCCGATGACCGTTGCCGGAATGCCGTCTTTTCTTCTCTTGAAATCGATGATTCTGTATTTTGTTCTGTTTCCACCGCCATGGTGTCTTACTGTAATCTTTCCCTGATTATTACGGCCGGCGTTCTTCTTCAAAGATGTTACAAGCGACTTCTCAGGAGTTGTCTTTGTAATCTCTGAGAAATCGGAACCGGTCATATGTCTTCTGGAAGGTGTATATGGGTTATAGCTCTTGATTCCCATTGTATTTCTCCTTTCGATATTTTCACTTTACAGTCCTGCAAAAATCTCAATATCCTTGCTGTCTGCGGTAAGCTGTACGATTGCCTTTTTGGTCTTTGCGGTCTTTCCAAAGGTCATGCCGCGTCTTTTGGTCTTGCCGACCTGATTCATGGTGTTTACCTTTGCAACTTTTACACCGTCAAACATCTTCTCTACCGCTTCTTTGATCATGGTCTTGTTCGCTTCCGGATGAACCAGAAAAGTATATTTCTTTTCTCCCATAGCGCCCATGCTCTTTTCCGTTACTACCGGTTTGAGGATCACATCATAATATTGTATATTTGCCATTATGCATACACCTCCTCGATCACTGCAACAGCAGCTTTTGTCATTACTACGGTATCGTATTTCAATACGTCAAATACGTTGAGCTCATTGGTCTGCACCGTCTTAACGGTTGGAATATTGGCTGCGGAAGCGATTACTTTCTCATCCATATCATCCAATACTACCAGTGCTTTCTGAACCTTAAGGTTGCTCATGACCGCGATGAATTTCTTTGTCTTGATCTCATCCAGCTTCAGTTCGTCTACCACGATCAGCTTATTGTCCGTTACTTTGGATGTCAGGGCGGACTTCAATGCCGCTCTCTTTTCTTTCCGGTTGAGTTTAAAGGAATAATCTCTCGGAGTCGGAGCGAATACTACGCCGCCGCCCGTCCACTGCGGAGCGCGGATCGAACCCTGTCTTGCATGACCGGTTCCTTTCTGTCTCCATGGTTTTCTTCCGCCGCCGCGGACTTCGGAACGCGTTTTTGCCTTCTGTGTTCCCTGACGATTATTTGCAAGCTGCTGAAGCACAGCCATATGAACCAAATGCTCATTTATCTTTACGCCAAAAATGGAGTCGCTCAATTCGATCGTATCGACTTGTTTGCCTTCCATATTATAAACAGCTACATTAGCCATCGTAAAGTTCCTCCTTTCTTATTCTCGCACTTATTTCCCTGTCTTTGTTGTTTCTTTTACTGTAATGAGCGCTTTCTTTGCACCCGGTACAGCGCCCTTAACCAAAAGCAGGTTGTTCTCAGCGTCTACCCGTACAACCTCCAGATTCTGGGTTGTTACTTTTACGCTGCCCATGTGTCCCGGCATTCCTTTTCCTTTAAATACACGACTTGGCGAAGAACATGCGCCGTTGGAACCCTGATGACGATGGAATTTAGAACCATGTGCCATAGGTCCTCTGTGCTGGCCCAATCTCTTGATCGCGCCCTGAAAACCTTTTCCTTTGGAAATTGCAGTCACATCGACTTTATCGCCCTCTGCAAAAATATCCGCCTTGATCTCATCCGCCAGCTTGTACTCATCCGCATTTTCAAACTTGAATTCGCGGACAAAGCGTTTTCCGGATACGCCGGCTTTTGCAAAGTGTCCCATTTCCGCTTTGTTTACGCCATGTCTGTTTCTGATCTCTTTCTTGCCGCTTGCGTCTTTGCTGACAATCTTTTCTTTTTTGTCCACAAATCCAACCTGTACTGCGCTGTAACCGTCGTTTTCTACCGTTTTGATCTGGGTAACAACGCATGGTCCTGCGGAAAGTACGGTTACCGGAACGAGTACGCCGTCCGTATCAAAGATTTGAGTCATTCCGACTTTTGTTGCTAAAATCGCTTTCTTCATTTCTTTCTTTTACCTCCTGTTTTCTACAGCGGAGCGCTTTTGCGCTCATCCTAGAGCAGCCATATATCTTCCATATATAAACCATTCAGGGATATTTCTTATTTCTTTTCTTTCATTTTGATGTCAATATACACACCAGCCGGCATCTCCAGACGGGATAATGCGTCTACCGTTTTCTGGGTTGGTGTAATGATATCGATCAATCTCTTGTGGGTTCTCTGCTCGAACTGTTCACGTGAGTCCTTATACTTGTGGGTTGCCCGGATGATGGTAACTACTTCCCTTTTCGTTGGAAGAGGTACCGGTCCGCTTACCTGCGCTCCGTTCTTCTTTACAGTCTCGATGATTTTCTTTGCTGATGAATCCACTAATTTGTGGTCATAAGCCTTGAGAGTGATTCTCATTACTTGACTTGCCATAAAAAAAGCCGCCTCCTTTTCGCACTTAAAATTTCAGTACGACAAGTGGTGACTGTACACTTCTCCGTGTGTGTCCTATGGACTTTCACACGTTGTTTCTACTCTTTGTAGACAGTTGTTTGTACAGTGACTTGTCGTCAGTTTCCTAACTTGACATTCGCTCCGCGGAAAACCTGCCACGAACGGCAGCAACCTCACGCTTCATCGCTATCATGCCACAGCAAATGCTATTATACATGCTGCCAAATAAAAATGCAAGGG
>CANQCX010000181.1 GCA_947591115.1 uncultured Lachnospiraceae bacterium
TCGCCCTTCGGATAGCTGACTTCTGCAGCCGTTTGTCCATTTTCATGTCCTTCTGACCATTTATCCGGCCACCAGTAAAAATTTAACTTCTTTTCTTTTAACTGAGCAGCCGTAAGTTTCTCGCCGTTTTCTTCCACTGTCGCAGTAAATGTTACGCTGGTTTTGCTGCTGCCAAAAACAACGGATTTCGTACTCGGCTCAATGCTTACCGTATACTCTGATTTTTCCTGTTCTTCCCCCCCGATTTCGGTTGAAGGAACGGATTTTTGCAGCTTGAAATTGTCAAAATTTACCCAGTAATCGACAGGACATGCCGAAGCAGACAGAGTAATTGTCAAATTTGACTGCTTTTCAAGCGTAAATGCCTCTGTTTCAACTGCAGAAAATTTTCCATCATTCCATCCTACAGTAGGTTCCAATTCTTTTTGTGTCAGTACTGTCTCTCCGTTCTTAACAAAAAGCGTAAACACAGAAGCGTCTGTTTCTTCTCCATTCTGCTCAAACACCAGACGATAGGTTCCTGCCGGAACATTTTCTACCGTTCTTTCCGCAGACATGCTGTTGATCTTGCCGGAACCATTGTTGGCATTCAGTTGTTCCTTATTGATTGTAAATTTTGTTTCGTCTCCGGATGGATCGGTTATCTCGGCCTTCCATTCATCGGTCGCTTCTGTCAAATCCCCATTTGTAAACAAATTGGTATCTGTCCAGCTTTCTGCAGCGGGTTTTGTCTCCGCCGCCTGAAAAATTCTCCCCGGTCCGCCACAAGGGGCGAGTCCCAGACACATTGCTGCTGTCAGGACAATTGCCAAAGTGTTTTGTAACCATCGTTTTTTCATCCTTTTTCCTCCTTTTTTACTGATTTCTATTAAGACCAACGGCCGTCTTAATTTCGTCTTAATATAGACTTAGTTTAGCATATCAAACTGCATTTACTATTGAAAATAAACTCAAAAAACACGCAAAAAAAACGTTTATTATTCCATAAGACAAAAAAACCCCCGACTGCATCTTACTACAGTCAGGGGGACTTCTTTTCTTTTATCGTGGCAAAGCGCCACTCGGTTATTCGTTTCTACTCCAAGTACGGATGCTCATACGGCGCTGGCTCCGGCCCTACATACAAACCGTATGCGTCGCAGATCCAGTAGGTTCCGCCAACATTAACCCGACACCATTGATGGCGCCACTGGTTTTCATGGACATGTTCATAGGAAATTCCAAGCATATTCAAACATAATCCGGTCGTTCTGGTGCATCCTGCACAGGAAGCGACACCGGCTACCAGATAGCCGTACGGATCATTGTAATGCGGCGCGTCCGTAGAATACGTGACCTGTCCGCTGTCAAACATATTGCGAAGCGCAGAGGCGATACCTTCCAACTGCTCCTCGCGGCTTAATCCGACCAGCGGAAGCACAATCTTTGCAGCGGCATCATACGCCGCCTGAAATTCCTGATCCGTACATTTTTTCTTCAGACTGCTTTTGTTCGCCAATTGGTTGATGGAAACCAGTCCCGGATACTGCGAAACCTCCGGCGCCGGCTGTTGAGACGGCTGCTGGACTGGCTGGGATTCCGCCGGCTTGTCCTTTACAAGATATTTGCTGCTGACATATCCCACCTGACCGTTGTAATCGATCCGGTACCACGAAGTTTCCACACACTGTCCGGTTACGGCTGCTTCCTGCGAAGCCCTGAGGCTTCCGATCTTTGCCCCGTCAGTGGAGGGAAGATTCCGGACGTTGACTGCACTGGATGCATACATGGTAACGGACAATTCGGAATAGGTATAAGCCGCCTCCGGCTTCTGCTCCTGTGCGGATTGCGCTTCCGGTTCCGCCGTAGTCTCTGTCGCCGCAGTCTCCGTTTCCGCCGTTTCTGTTACCGCTTCCGTTTCCGTCTCTGTCTCTGCTTCCGGTTCCGTCACAGTCTCCGTTACTGCCGCCTCTGTTTCCAATGCCGCAGTATTATCTTCCGTTTTGCGGCTGTCCGTTCCATTTTGACACCCGCAAAGCATTACAGCCGCCGCTATCATTCCCAGAAAAACATCTGATATCCGTTTTTTCATCTGCTGCACCCCTTTAGTACATGCCCGTATCGTTTATTCCTGCGCGTCTTCCGGTTTCTCTACCGCAGAAATCGCGGCTTTCTGCATCGGAATACGGCAGTTTCTGTTATTGCCGAATTCGACGATAACCATATCCTCATCGTCTTCAATATCGATTACTGTGCCGTAAAACCCGCTGGTGGTAAGTACGGTATCGCCGACCGCAACTTCCTTCAGCATGAGTTCCTTCTTCTGCTGTTCCTTTTTCTGCGGACGAATCATCAAAAAATACATGACCGCAAATAAAATAACAATCCAAAGCAGCATTCCAACCATACCGCCGCCTAAAAGACCGCCTGTACCGCTGCCTGCACTGCTTTCCGCTAAAATCGCATACATTTGTTTATCCTCCTAAATTTAAATACTATTGGTATTTTACACAACTTAAAAAACAATAGCAAGCGTTTCATTTAAGTTTCCTGCTCCATGCCGCTTAATTTTTCTTTCTTATAGGATGAAAAACGCCCCTGATCCAGCGCCTTTCGTATTTCCTCCATCATCGTATTGTAAAAATAAAGATTGTGCAGCACGCACAGCCTCATTCCAAGCATTTCTTTTGCTTTTAACAGATGACGGATATATGCGCGGCTGTAATTTTGACACGCCGGACACTGACACCCCTCCTCGATCGGCCGCATGTCCTTTTCATACTTCTGATTGAAGAGATTGCGTTTTCCCTGATTGGTATATACATGTCCATGTCGTCCGTTGCGGCTTGGATAAACGCAGTCAAAGAAATCCACTCCGCGCTCCACGCCTTCCAGAATGTTTGCCGGCGTACCGACGCCCATCAGGTAGGTCGGCTTGTCAACCGGAAGATACGGTACCGTTTCCTCCAAAATGCGGTACATTTCTTCATGCGTTTCGCCGACGGCCAGTCCTCCGATCGCATACCCGTCCAGTTCCATTTCCGCGATCCGCTTTGCATGGTCGATCCGGATATCTTCAAAAACAGCGCCCTGATTGATTCCGAATAAGAGCTGCTGCGGATTGACGGTTCCCTCCATGCGATTCAGCCTTGCCATTTCTTCTTTGCAGCGCGCCAGCCAGCGTGTCGTACGGCTGACGGAGGCCTCTACATAACTGCGTTCCGCCTTGCTAGACGGACATTCGTCAAACGCCATTGCAATGGTAGAACCGAGATTGGACTGGATCTGCATACTTTCCTCCGGTCCCATAAAGATTTTTGCTCCGTCAATATGGGAATGGAAATATACGCCTTCTTCCTTAATCTTTCGCAGTCCCGCCAGCGAAAACACCTGAAATCCGCCGGAATCCGTAAGAATCGGCCGATCCCATACCATAAACCGGTGCAAACCGCCCAACTCCCTGATCGTCCGGTCTCCGGTTCTCACATGGAGGTGATAGGTATTGGAAAGCTGCACCTGACATTTTATTTCTTTTAAATCCATCGTGGACACAGCTCCTTTGATCGCGCCGACGGTCCCCACGTTCATAAATACCGGTGTCTGGATTTCGCCATGCACCGTACGAAATACCGCGCGCTTTGCCCTGCCCTCCTGTTTCAATATCCTGTATTCTGCCATATTACATCTCTTTTTCGTTTTCTATTTTTTTATGATCTTTCGGATCAGAATGCCGTTTTTTAACAGCGTGGTGTCGATACAGTGGCGCTGCAAAAGGATTTCCCCCTCCTGCGGCACTTCGATATCCTCATCCGAACAGTTAATGATCACTTCCACGTAATTGTCCATCCAGCCGACCTTCTGAAACTGGATGACGCGCGGGTACTGCGCATAATCATTCGGGAAATGGAAATT
>CANQCX010000182.1 GCA_947591115.1 uncultured Lachnospiraceae bacterium
TATGAGGACAGTTTTGGTTGTTGTTTATCTGTTTTTTTATTTTGTGCTGGGTTTGCCGGTGTTAGGCGTCATGTGGATCATTTCCAGATTCAACAAGGGCTGGGCGGATCGGAGTATGCTTCGGATCGTCCAGTGGGGATTTCGGTGTATTCTGTTTTTGTCCGGAACGCGTCTGGAGATCTCGGGGCATGAAAATGTGCCGAAGGACGAGGCGGTGCTTTATATTGCAAACCACAGAGGATTTTTTGACATTGTTTCGACTTATCCGCAGTGTCCGTCTTTAACCGGATATATTGCAAAGAGCGGAATGAATCATGTTCCGGTGCTGCGGATGTTCATGCGGAGGATTTACTGCCTTTTTCTGGAAAGGGATGATGTCAAGCAGGGGTTAAAGGTCGTTTTAAAGGCGATCGAATACGTAAAAAGCGGGGTTTCCATCTGTATTTTTCCGGAGGGGACGCGCAATCAGGATTCGGAGCATCCCGATTCTTTGCTGCCGTTTAAGGAGGGCAGCTTTAAGATCGCCCAAAAGACCGGATGCAAGATCATCCCGATCGCCATTCGGGGCAGCGAGGATATCTTGGAGAACCATTTTCCCTGGATCCGCAAGGGAACCATTCGGATTACCTACGGAAAACCGATCGTATTGTCGGAGCTGGACAAGGAAGACCAGAAGAAGGCGGGTGCGTACTGCAGAAGCGTGATTGCGGATATGCTTGCGGAGGAATAGCAAAAATCTGTCATATGGGAAAAGCCTGATACCATACAATATGGAAAGAAGATGAGGTGCAGAAAATGAACCGTCGTTTTTTGGGAATATTGCTGGTATTGCTTTTGTCCGCGCTTTCGGCAGGGTGCGCCGGACAAAATAAAAAAGGAGAAAAGCTTCGGGATCTGGAGTATACCGTTGTAAAAGAGGAAGAAATACCAAAAGAACTGATGACGCAGATCGAGGAGAAGAAGGAGGCGCGTTTTAAGCTCACGTATCAGCAGGACGGATATTTATATATTGCGAGCGGTTACGGCGAACAGGAGACCGGCGGTTACAGCATTGAGATGAGGGAGCTGTATGTGACGGAAAATGCGGTTTATTTCCAGACGGAGCTGATCGGACCGAAGAAAGGCGATACCGTTCATCATGCGCCGAGCTATCCTTATATTGTGATCAAGACGGAGGCGGTCGATGAGCCGGTAGTTTTTGAGTAAAAGTACCATTTGCCTATTGTCAAAAGTTTATCGCTTTGCTATAATAAAGTCACAAGATGTAGTAGCAGAGCATCGAGAGAATCACAAAATAGAGGAGGCAGATATGGAACAGGCAGTTATCAATAAGGTTCGCGCATCCGTATATCAGCAGTGCGGAAGTCGTGTTATGATTCAACTTGACCGCGGCCGCAATAAGGTCGATATTCAAGAAGGTGTCATCCAGAACGCATATCCAAGCGTATTTACGGTTTTGGTAGACGATGACAGAGAGGATAATCCACCTCAACTGCTATCCTTTACCTATACGGATATTATCACAAAGGATATTCGTATGAAGCTTTGCTGATCGATGCATAAAGTTCCTCTACTTCGAATATGTTTTATACAAAGTTCGAAGTGGAGGAATTTTTTAATTGGAATTAGAAAAGCAGAGCGTAAAAAGGATTCGGGAAAAGTGCAGGGCGTTTTCCCAGATTACACTGGATGATGATTACATCGTAAAGGACAGCAAGCCGGATGTGGTAAAAATGATACATACGCAGGGGAAGATCCTGTTTGAGGAGTCCAGGGTCAGCAATCAGGCGGTCTGGATTACCGGAAAGCTGGAGTTTCAAATGTTGTACCGCAGCGATGATGAGCATAACAAGCTGGAGGTATTAAACGGCTCCATTCCGTTTCAGGAGAAAATAGTCATGGATGGGGTGGAGGAGATGGATCCGGTCAAACTGAATGCCGAGCTGGAGGATCTTTCCGTAGGACTGATCAATTCCAGAAAGCTGGCGGTACGCGCGGTAGCGGATCTGTGGGCATCGGCGGAGGAAAGCGTGCAGGAGGAGCTGGCGGCAGGTCTGTCCGCGGGCGAAGGGTATGAGCAAAAAATAAAGGAGCGCGATGTGCAGCGGCTTCTTCTGGCAAAAAAGGATATTTTCCGGATACGCAACGAGATCAAGCTGCCCAATTCAAAACCGAATATCCGCAAGCTGCTTTGGTACCATGTGGACGTAAGAAATACCGAGAGCAGCGTATCAAACGGGCGCATTCACATTCAGGGCGAGGCCTATATCGGCTTTTTGTATCAGGGCGAGGAAGAAGAAGAACAGATACAGTGGCAGGAAACGATGCTTCCGTTTTCCGGAGAAGTAGACTGCGAGGAGGCGGAGGCGCCGGATATTTTCTGGACGAAGATCTCGCTGGAATTTGCGGAGGTGGAGGCAAGAAGCGATTATGACGGGGAAGCGCGCATATTGGGCGTGGAATTGGCGTTTGACGTGGACTATAAGATGTGGAAAGAGGAGCGTTGTCCGGTGCTCGAGGATGTTTACGCGCTTGACAGGAAGGTGGTTCCGAAAAGAGAGGACGGCATTTTCCCTCGTTTTTTGATGAAAAATATCGCGAAGGTAAGAATCGGGGAACAGCTTAAGCTGGAAAAGAATCAGGAAAAAATCCTGCAGATCTGCTCATGCAGCGGAACCGTACATGTAGACAAGACTGTAGTGACCGATACGGGGATTCAGTTTGAAGGGATTCTGCGGGTGGATATTTTGTATTTTACCTCGGACGATCATTTTCCGATCGCGCATACGGAGGCGATGCTTCCGTTTGAACAATTGGCGGAGGTTTCCGGCATCAGCGCCGATACATGGTACGACTATTACGCCGCTGTGGATATGCTTCAGGTCAACCTGCTCGACCACTCCGAATATGAGGTAAAGGCGGCGCTTCGCCTGTCGGTGCTGGCGTTTGAGGAGGAGTCGTTTCCGAAGCTGGTCGGCGTGGAGGAAGAACCGCTGGATATGGAGCAGTTGATGCAGCAGCCGGGACTGGTCGGTTATGTGGTTCAGGAAAATGAAGAATTGTGGGATATTGCGAAAAAATATCACACGACGGTGGATGAGATTGTCGGCACCAATTCTTTAAAGGTGCATAAAGTAAAATCGGGAACGAAGTTGATGATTGTAAAAAAGGTCGGCTCGTGTTAAAATTCTAATGAAACAATCGTCTGGCAAACAAAGGAGTGAGGTATGGAAGCACGTTCGTATGCTAACAAATTAGGATTCTCCATCGCGGAGATGTTCACGCTGTGTTTTTGCAATGTGATTACCTTTGTGTTTGGACTGTTAAGCTGCATTTATACCTGCAAGGCGCATGAGGATTATAAAAACGGGAGAGAGGAGGCGTTTCGTTCCCGTTTGAAGACCGCGACGATCCTGCTTTGGGTGGGATTTGCGTTTTTTGTACTAGAGCTGCTTGCGGTTCTCATTTTCGTTGCCGGTGTGTTGATTCCTTATTTTATCCATAAAAATGTCCATCCGGATGCTTCCATCAATTATCAATATCATTATGATCTCTTTGATCACGACTATGACTATGATTATGATTATGATGGTTTGGATGATTTTGATCATGATTATGACCATTATGAGCATGGCTTTGACTTTGATTTTGACGATGATGATTACGATTATGATGATGATTATGATTATGATTACGACGACCGTTACGGGAATCGGGGCACGTTTGAACGGACGGATTTGAAGGAGTATTATGCGTTTACGTTAAACGGCGCATCCATCCGCCTTCCGATGGCGGTCGATGATCTGGAGGC